>NZ_CM018765.1 GCF_009208775.1 Silvanigrella paludirubra
ATATGTAATTGGAATCAGTGACAGATATTGAACTAAATTTTATATTATCAATCTTTACAGGTATATTTGAGATTAATGAATTTTCATTTCCTGTATTATTACCCCAACAATAAGCTGAATTATCAAGACTAATTCCACATGATATAAATAACCCAACAGCTATTGATTTAAATTTTTGAACCGTTTGCACTTGTACTGGAAGATTTGAAAAATTACCTGATGAACCAGCATCACCAAGTTGTCCATAATCATTGGCTCCCCAACAATAAACAGAACCATCAGAAATTAATGCGCATGAATGATTTGCAACTTCAACATCAATTGCATTTGAAATTCCTTGAATTTTTAAAGGTTGTCCATTTGTTCCAGAACTCCAGCAATAAACTGAACCTGTTTTTGAAACCCCACATGTTTGCCAATTCATAAATGGGTTAGAACTAGATCCTGTTTTAGAAGCAGAAACTGTAATAAAATCTTCATTAATTCCTGTTATTTGTTTTGGCGTATTATTATTATTTTTGTTTCCAAATCCTACTCCTGTGCCCCAACAATAAATTTTATTGTCATTTGATAAAGCACATGTATATAATGTTCCTGATGAAATTTTTTTAAATTTTAGTAAATCTGAATTAGTTACAAGTACAGGTACATTTGAATCGTTATTACTACTTCCTGATCCGCCAAATGAATTTCCTAATTGTCCGTGATCATTAGAACCCCAACAATACGTTCCACTATCAGCAATTCCACAAGTATGATCCATTCCAGCATTAATTAAATTAAAATTTATATTTCCTGATATATCAGCCCAGTTACTTTGCAAATCTTTGGTACCATTGCCTAGATTTCCAAAGTCATTCAAACCTATACACCTAGATTTTCCATCAGATATTAATCCACAAGCATATCCATAACCAACAGTAATTTGTTTTGCATTTGAATTTAAATCGGAACTTTGATTATTTCCTGAAGAATCGTTTGATTTACCACAACTAATAATTCCTAATACTGATAAATAAACTAGGCTAATATTTCTTCTTTCTAGCATAAATTACTCCTTATTATTCTCATTCTTATCTTTATTTCCAACCCATGTTTTATACTCTTTGTTACTTTTTTTTCTCCAACCATCTCCTATGAAACTATTAATTTCTTCAACTTCCTTATCTTCTGTTAAATTTGAACTTGTTTCTTTAGTACAAGAAAATAAGGCAAAGGGTACAAACACTAGAAGTAAAAATAATTTTTTCATATTGTCTCCTAAAAATAATTTCTATTTAGAACCAACCCATGTTTTATAAGTAGAATCTTGTTTTTTATTGTATTTACTGCCAACAAATCTGTTTATTACAGTCAAATCATCATTTTCTTTTTGAATTTGATTTGCCCTATATGAATTTGCGGCTCGCATCTCAGAAGCCATAAGTGTGTTCATTTGTGATAGCGTTTCTAACGTTGATTTTGCAATTTGACTTGCAGAATTTAGAGAAGCAGAATTTAAATTTTGTTCTTCTTGATTAGATATTGCTTGATTTGCAACTTGAATTTGAGATGATAATAAGCTTAATAAAGCAGAACTTCTTCCCATATATTCTTGTGATAAATTAATTCTATCTGAATCTCCTTTATAATTAAATCCAGGAAAATATTTATTAAAGTCATTGAGTGAATTATTTACATTCCTAGATATTTCTCTTGAGCTATCTATTTGAGTAATAAGCTCTTGCAAATGCTTTCTATATGTCATCCAATTTAATCTTTTCCATGCGTCAACATCATTTGATAAATTTTGTACAAGTTGAAGTTGTGTAGTTATTTGTTGATAAATAGCTAGAAGTTGAGTAATTGATCCAATATCTACTACTGGCATACCACTAGACTGAACTGGAAAATGGAAAAATACGGATACAGAAAGTGTTGCTATTGCTAATTGCTTCTTGATCATTTTCTATCCTTAAATATCTAACACTGCAAAAAAGTATCACTTCATTAAATTTATATCATAAAAGTGATACGTGTCAATTTATACCAATTTTTTGACCTAAATAAATTTTGAATGTATATTTCTTTGTTACTCTTATTTTGTATCTATCTGTAATTATGTAGTTATATTATTTTCTTTAAGGAGGTATTACTAAAATTCAAAACACGTGCTTAATTTTAAAGCATATATTTTTATATCAATTAATTGACCTTTTTTTGATTTTATAACAATGTTTATTGGTTTTTCTATTTTTATAACCTCATTATATTATAGATTAATTTAATAATATTTTATTAATTACATGTGATACATCAAAAACTTCTTATTGCGTAATTTGGATATGTTATGTTTATTAGGATTTTGGTATATCTATTTTTTAGGATAGTTTATGACGTCTTCAATTGGTGACAGAATTACATATTTAAGGAAACAAGCAAGATTAACAAGAATTTTTATTCGAGAAAAATATAGCATTTCAGAAAATACACTCCGAAAATGGGAAGAAAATAAATTAAAAGTACCTGAAGATAAAATTGATCTAATTTTTTATGTATTCAATAACGAAGGTGTACAGGTAACAAAAGAGTGGATTAAATCAGGGAAAGGCGACAAGCCTTTATTTTCAATTAATTATGAAAAAATAAAAATATCCTCAATAAAAAATGATGATGTTTTAGCTTTAGAGGAAATGCAATTACTTATTTCAACCGATAAAGAAAACCTAGTTTATATGCTTTTAGAGAATGATACTATGTTCCCTTATTACCAGCCAATTTCATGGATTATTGGCAAAAAAAATAATAACTTATCATCTTGTATTGGGAAAGATTGTATAATAAAAGTAAAAAATAACAATAGTTTTACTTTTAGACGTGTAGGTTACTCAGAAAAAAAGGATTGTTTTAATCTTTACATACTAAATACATATGATATAAAGTTTTCTGACCCCGTTTATTATGATGTTGAAGTTGAATTTATTGCACCTATTTCATGGATAAGAAAAATATATGAGCAAAAATAAAATTGAAATTGGTAATCAAAAAAGTCTGTTTCTTTATGAAACTAAAGTAAGAGTTGGAGATCTAAATTATGCAAATCATCTAGGTCATGATAATTTAATTAAAATCATTCATGATGTTAGAATGTCTTTTTTAGAAAAATATGGGCTTGGCGAAATAAATTTAGATATAAATATTGGTTTAATAATTGCAAATTTAAACATTAACTATTTATCACAATCTTTTTTAAACGACTTTTTAAGAATAAATGTTTATCCTGGTGAAATATATAATAGTTCATTTGAAATACTTTATAAAATTGAAAACCAAAATGAAATTATCTCAATATGTTCAACTACAATGGTTTGCTGTGATATAATTAAAAAAAGACCTGTTAGAATTCCAGAAAAATTTTTAAAAATATTAAAGTATGAAAACATCATATAATTTCATTTTTTTCTGATACTATTGATAAATCTTCTATACAATTTAATACTTGCCAGAGTGCGTTTTGCATGATCTGATTTTGTTTAACAGCAAAATTAAGCTCTGAAAAATGGCGATGATTTGAAGAAAATGTAAGACAAGTACTAAATTCTTTGTGATTATTTAAAAACATCACTCCGTTTTTTAATTCAAATTTCTTACGTCTTAACAAAATTTCATTATAGAATTTTGACGTATAATCAAATGTTGAATAAAGTAACGTTTTTTGAATTCCTACGTTATCTTTTCTACATCTACAAGCAAAACGGTAAACTTCTCTCCAAATTTTATCTTCTTTCAAAAAATATTGAGATAAAAAATCATCACTATTTAAAAATTTAAACCATCCTGTATCACAAGCAAATGTTTTTGTTACAGGACTATCATGAAGTTTAAAAGCAACTGAAAAATACTGAATTCCACTCATATTTAATGATTTAAAATCAACAGATTTTGACATTTCACTTTGTAAGTCAACATTACTTATTAGCTTAATCTTTGAATATATTTTTGATACTTCTTTTTCACTATTCATAAACTAATTTTTTACCTCATTATCATTCCGCCATCAACAGAAAGTGTTTGTCCTGTAATATATTTTGCCGCATCTGAAACTAAAAATAGAACACAATTTGCTATTTCTATAGGGTTACCCTGATACTTTAATGGTATTTTTGAAAGAACGATCTTTGTTACTTCTTCACTGACTTGTGCTGTCATATCAGTTTTAATAAATCCTGGAGCAATACAATTTACTCTTAAATTTTTACTTGCATATTCCAGAGCAATACTTTTCGTTAATCCTAAAATAGCTGCTTTTGAAGTGGCGTATACTGAATTTCCCATATCACCAGTAATACCTAAAACCGAAGATAAATTTACAATTGAAGATGAACTTGATCTTAATAATAAAGGTAGACAGTATTTAATGCAATTAAAATGGCCTTTAACATTACTATCCATTACTTCGTCGTATTCTTCTTCTTTGAATCTTAGTGCTAGTGCTGCCTTTGCTATACCAGCATTATTTATTAAAATATCGAGTTTTTTAAATTCTTTTGAAATATTTTCTACCGAAAATTTAACATCTGCACTATTAGCCACATCAAATTTCATTACTTCACATTTACCGTTAAATTTTTCAATTTCAGATTTTAATTCAAGAGCTGATTTTTCATCTTTATTATAATTTATAAAAACATAAGAACCATGTTTTGCTAAGTTTAGAGCTATCTCTCTTCCAATTCCCCTTGAAGCCCCAGTTACTAATGAAATTTTACCATCTAAAAAATTTTCTTTAAATACTGTCATTTTATAACCCCAAGTGATGTATTTGAATATACCAAAATAAAACATGATTTCTTTTATAACAATAAAGTTTTTGCTGTTTTTAATCTTATAGTCAAGTTTTTCTAAATATATTTATTTTTAATATAATATAAAATTGTTAATTCTATTTGATTTATGAATATTAAGTGTTGTTTTATTGAAAATATTTTAAAATTAAAATTATAAATTTCTCTTTCTATTTATTTCGTGGTGTTAAAAATTTTGCATAACTGATCTTGACTTCCAAGTCCCCTCAAAATACAGTAGTACTGTCATTCAGTAATTCTGTATTTTGAGGGGAGAAAAAATGGATCATGTAAAACAAATTAACGATAGAGGTGTTTTAACTATTCCGTCCAACATTAGAAAGCATTTAGATCTTAAAGCTGGTGATTACGTTTCGTTTAAAGTAAATGATAATGGTGTTGTAGAAATATCAAAAGTTCAATTGGAAATTAAGCAAGTAATTAATACAAATGTACAAACATTAATAAATAAATGAGGTATGGTTGTTATGTTAATTAGCGAAAGTACCATTAGAAAAATTAAAGATACAGTTGATTGTAGAAACCTGATTAAATCACTAGGAATTAAACTAAATAATAATTCAAATATTTCATGTTCTGAAATTAATCCAAATCATGAAGATAAAAACCCATCTATGGCTGTTTATCAAGATCATGTTCTTTGTTTTTCTTGTGGGTTTAATGCTGACGCAATTAAAATTATTCAAAATTTAAAATCTAAATCTTTCACTGAATCTGTTGAATATATTTGTCATAATTATAATATAAAAGTTGAATATGAAAATAATAAAAAGAATTCATATGAAAATAAAAATATTGATATTTTAGAAAAAATCTGGGATCTTTCGAAAGATGTTGAAGTTACAAATTCATTTATGAATTGGATGAAAAAAAGGAATATTGATGTAAAATCTGCATATCAATCGGGATGTAGAGATATTTTTCCAATTAGAAGTAAAATATGTGAATTAATTAAATCTTGCCCAGAAAATGACTTAAAAAATTCAGGACTAATGAATGATAAAAATGAGCTTTGGAAGCCAATTGCCGAAATAATTAGAGGGAACAAAGCATATTATGGATTTATTCTTCCTATTTTCAATTCTGAAAATAAAATTGTAAATATTAGATATAGATTATATGAAAATATAATTATAAAAATAACTAATAAAGAAGGAAAGTTAGTAGAAAAAACTATAAAAGTATATGCTCAACCTAAAGCTAGTAACCATATACTTGGCTTCAATCAATTAAATTCTACAAAAAAATCATTATATATATGTGAGGGAGAGCCTGATTATTTATCATTAAAAACATATTTCAATAGAAATAGTATCGAAGATTCAGATGTTCTAGGATTTTGTGTATTGACAAAAGATTGGAAAGATGAATTTAATAATGAAATAAGAAAATACGATAATATTAAAATTTGCTTACACGATACGCATAAAGCCATAGCTATTTCAAATATAATTCAAAAATCATTAATTTCTTATTGTGAAAAAAAGGAAGAAAAAGAGCATTGGAAAAACAATTTTTATGAATGCTTTTTCCCAGAAAATAATGATATTAATGATCACTTAGTTAAAAATGAACTTAATAATGAGACATTTAAGTTTATATTAAAAAAATTTGATGCTTCACAAGAAAATGTAATTGATACTTCTAATAAAATTTCAAATTTTAATTTTTTACCTCTAAATATTTTGGATATTTGTTCAAAACAACCTCCAAAACTTGAATTTATTTTTCCTGGTTTATTAAGGGGAATAGTAGGAAGTGTGGTTGCGTCTGGAGGTACTGGAAAAACAATGTGGGCATTACAAACTTGTTCAAGTATTGCTTGCGGAAACGATATGCTAAAATATGGGCAACTTAATACTGGTAAATCAGTACTACTTTCAGGAGAAGACCCTGAACAAATAACAGCTCTAAGATTACATTCTATGTGCAAATATCTCTCAGAAAAAGAAATTCATGAACTAAATAAAAACATGTTTATTTATTCTATATCTGGTAAAAATCCTAACATAATGGATAAAAATTGGTTTGAATGGATAAAAAATGTAACAATAAATTCAAAATTAGTTATTATTGACACACTTAGAGTTTTTCATAATTTAGAAGAAAATGATAGTGGAAAAATGTCTGAGCTTATTAAAATAATGAGTTCTATTGCAACAGAAAACAATACAAGCATATTATTTTTACATCATACAAATAAAAATAGCGCAAATAATTCAAGCGGTGGAGACCAACAAGCTAGTCGTGGTAGTTCTGTTTTAACAGATAATATTAAACTTCAAATCAACCTTGTAACAATGACAAGCACCGAAGCAAAAGATTTGGGTATAGATGAGCAAGACAGAAAATTATATGTTAAATATGTTTACTCAAAGATGAATTATGGTTCACCTATTGCTGATAGATGGCTAAAAAGAGAAGATGGTGGAATATTAAAACCAACTGATTTAACTAAGAAAGAATCAAATAATATCTCTCAAATTTTTGGAGGACGTAAAGGTGGTATCTAAAAGTTCTGATTTAAGTTCTAAATATAATTTAAAATTTGCACTTCATGATCCTGCTCATTGTTTAGCTCCAGGATTGTTTAGGAGTATAAAAAAAGGGGATCGCAAAAAATTAAAGTTAGATATTACATACGAATTTGGAGATAAAAATAAAATTGAGTTTAGTGGTCCCGAACCGCTTGGTGCGGATGATTTAAGGGTACTTCAAGGATTAATCGCAATGGCAGGTATAAATCATCACGATCAATTTGTTACTTCAGAAACATCTTCTGAACATGGGAAAGAAGTTAGAAAACAAATGGATTTAAAATGGGACGCCACTAATGATGATGTTGTAGTAGCCAAAGGAAGTTATCGTGAGCTTGCTAAAGAAATAGGTTATGCAGATTGTGAAAATACAAAAACAATCAGAAATTGTGTTGAACGACTTTGGAAAGTGTCAATTATTTATGAATTCAACAAAAAAAGAATTGGATGCCGTTTACTTTCTAGTTATGCAAGCGATAACGAAAAAGGGAAATTATTTGTTGCATTAAATCCGATCATTACAAGTGTAATATTTGGATTTAAGCCACAGCATACTAGAATTGATATGCAAGAAGTTAGGCTTTTATCAAGTGATGCAGCTAGACTATTGCATCAACGCCTCTGTGCTTGGATTAACCCTGGAACATCACGAAATGTTAGCCTCGAATCTTTAATAGGGTACGTTTATTTTGAAGATACAGATAATAGATATACAAAAAGAACAAGAAAAATTGATATAAAAAAAGCATTAAATGAGTTTGAATTATTGAAATGGGAAATAGAAGAATATAGGAAAGAGCACTATAAAATTTCGAGACCTGAAAGCATAATTGAAAACACCTCAAAAAAATCCCCATCAAAATCATAATATTATAAAACCCATCCCCTGTATAACACCATCACTTTTCACTTCGTCTAATTATCAATTTCAACCAAAATTTTAATGGAAGCATATAAATTTTCTGTAAATTCAATTTAATGCAGTTTTACCCCCCTGTATAACACCATCACATTCCCTGTATAACACCATCACAGCCCCTGTATAACACCATCACATTCCCTGTATAACACCATCACATTCCCTGTATAACACCATCAGCCTAAAAACCGACTTAAAGGTTTTTTTACTTTATTATCATACATAACTAAATTGATGTTATCATAATTTTGTTGCTCTTCTATGACCTTCCTAGAATCTCCTAAGAGATTCTAGGAAGGTTTAAAAAAAGTAAAATTAGAAGTAGTTTTGAACTACTTCTAATTTTACTTTTTTGCATTAAAGAAGCTATTGGATGCTATAAATTATAGCATCCAATAGCTTCGCTTAAAATACCATTTCCTTATGTATAAACACGTTTAGAAAATTTTAGTTTGAATGAAGTCCGTTGTCTGTTTTTAATTTAACCAAGGTCTTTAAAATTGTATTTTAAGAAAGAATTGAAGTGCTCAAGATATAAAAAATTAAATTGCTTTTTTGATGTTCGATACAATATCCATAGTTAATAAATTCAAATTCTGTAAAAAAGAAGAAGCATGAGCAGGTTCTCGTTCGATAGTTTGCAAAGTTTTTTCCCACTCAGCAGTCATTACTGGATTGCATAAAAATGACTGATTAAACTTTTGAAGCATAGAAAATAAATCAAATGCCTTCTGAGTTGGTTTAATAGCCTTTTTTTCTCGTTCTATATAGCCTTTCAATTCAAGATTTTTAATTATTGCCGCACGTGTAGCGGGTGTTCCAAGACCATAACTTTTAAGAGCATCTTTATCTTCTTTATTCTCAGCCTTTGAACTCGGATTTTGCATCGCTGACAATAAAGAAGAATCGTTATAACGTGGTGGAGATTTTGTTTTATCTTCTTTCAAATTAAGTTTTGATATTGTTACAGGATCTCCTAACTTTAAATCAGGTAAATTCTGTTCTTCTTGTTCTTCAGAAATATCTTCTTCAGCGTCATTTTCAATTTGTTTCCAGCCAAGTTTTTTAACGATTTTTCCTCGTGTAACAAAAAGATGTTTACCATTACAGAGAGCCGCTATAATTGATGACTTAAATTCAAAATTTGGTGAGAAAACTGCTAGAAAACGATTTACTACTAATCTGTAAACCTTTTCTTCAATTTCTTGAAGATTTTTTGGGGATACAGAAGTAGGCAATAAAGCATGATGATCACCAACCTTTGAATTATCAAAAATTCTTTTGTTTGTCTCTTTGTATGTTTCATTAACTTTTTTTATAAACTTATTATCAAATGAATCCTTTAACGCTTCTAGTATATTTGGAATTGTTTCTCTATTGTCTTCAGTTAAATGCCTAAATTCGGTTCTTGGATATGATAAACACTTATGTTTTTCATAAAGAATTTGTGCAATTTCTAGGGTTTTGTCAGCACTTAATCCAAATCGTTTGTTACATTCTTTTTGAAGTTCTGTTAAGTCGAATAGTAAAGGAGGAGAAGTACTACCATCTTTAGATTCGACTTTAACAATTTTTGCATTACTTCCTTCACATTCCTCCATAATCATTTTGGCATCTGAAATTGAATATATTTGAGAAATAAATTTACTATCATTTTGATATTCATAGTTTCCTAGATAAGTTTGATTTTTTTCAGTAAGAAAATTTCCTTTTATTACCCAAAAAGGTTTTGCTTTGAAATTCTTAATTTCAATTTCACGAGAGACTAAAAAAAATAATGTTGGTGTCTGAACTCTTCCAACTGAAAAAACACCTTTGTTCCCAGATTTTTGAGCTGCTAATGTGATAGCTCTGGTTGAATTCATACCAATTACCCAATCCGCTGTAGAACGTGCTCTTGCGGCTAGTCGCAATCCATTAAACTCTTCTATTGGTTTTAGTCTTTGTAGTTCTCTCTTTATAGCTTCAGCTGTAAGAGCGGCACTCGTCCATAATCGGTATGCTGGAATTTTAGATCCTGATAGTCTGTATATGTAATCAAATATAAGCTCTCCTTCTCGTCCAGCATCGCAAGCGTTTATTACTTTACTAACATTACTTGATGTCAGATATTTTTTTAAAATATTAAATTGTTTTTTTGTTTCATTAGATGAAATTTTTAATTCATATTTTTCAGGTAATATAGGAAGTGTTTCTAAAGACCAATCTTTCCATTTTTCATTATACTCATGTGGTTCTTTAAGAGTAACCAAATGGCCAGCAGCCCAGGATATAATGTATTCATCTGATTCCATACTTCCATCTAACTTTTTAGTAACACCAAGAGCATCGGCAATTTCTCTGCCTGCTCCTGGTTTTTCAGCAATAATTAGAGTTCTCATATATTCCTCAATTTTGTATGTTTATTCAGTTAATTCTTGATGCTTTTCTTTCAATTTTTTTTCATTCAGTTTTTCACTTATTGTTGCTCCTTTTCTACTGGAGTTAGAAGTGAAAAATTTTAAGAATTCTTTATCTTTTGAAAACTTTTCGAGCATGCTATCAATAATGACATCTTCTGAAATAGATTTTTTATGAAGTTCTGACATATATTGTGAATAATTTTTTAATATTTCAATAGAAGATTTTTTTAACTTAAGTACAATTTTTTGCTTTTCTTCAGGTAAGTTGATTTTTAATTTAGCCATATATTGTGCCCTTTCATTTTTAATTGAGATAATAAACCATTTTTTATTCTACAGTAAAAAATTTTGCGGACAAGAGGAGAAGGAAGATCTGAGAACTCTGTTCGCTTCGCTCACTCCGCCATCACTTCGTGATGTTGGCACTCAGACGCAAACGGTTTGGGCGCAAAAATGGCCATGGCTTTGCCATGCCTTTTTTGGCTTCCCACCAGTTTGCTTTGAGTCACACACTACGCCATGCCGTCGGCAATGTTATGTACTAAAAGTAAAAAAATGCTTAAAATAAAAGATAATTTTAGTTTAAAGTTACGTAATACATTCATAACAGTTACGTAATAGTTACTTAATTGACTTTATAAATCAACTACATTACCATATCAACGTATGTACATATTATGTAATAAAATATTGAGGAGATAATATGGCAAAAAGAGTTACAATTTCTGTGAAAGATAGTGAGTATGAAAAGTTAAAATTGTCGGCAGAATCTAAAGGAAAAAAAGTAATTGATCTTATAAACAAAAAGGTAAAAGGGAAGTCAAATATTGGAAAAATTTTAAAGAGTAATGAAGAAATAATTTTTGAAAATGCTAATTTAAAAAAATCAATTAATGATTTACAAAATCAAATAAATTACTTGCAAAAAACAATTTTTGAAGTTGGAAAATTGAATACAGAATACCTTGCTTATATTAAAACTATACTGACTGAAATTGTTAAGAATACTATGAAAGATAGAACAAAAGAAAAAGTAGAAGAATCTATTAATAATTACTTACAAATAGCACAAACTGAATCAACAAATGAAATGAAAAAAATCTTGATTATGTAATACAAAATTCCAAATGGAGATTAATTTTATGTTATCAATATATAGATTACAAAACGTATCACAAGCATTAACATATTACAAAGAAGACAATTATTATTCGAAAGAAAATCAAGAGGAATATTCTGAATGGTATGGAATTGCGGCAGAAGATTTGGGCTTGAAAGGTAAAGTAAAATTAAAAGATTTTAACTACATTTTAAATGGTTGCGATAAGGATGGAAAATTACTAGTTAATAAAAAAATTAAAGAACAAAAGTTGTCTTATGAAACATATTATAATGTAAAAAACGAATACAATAAATTAATAAATAGTTTAAATATTGAAGATAAATATAAAGATGAAATATCTATTGTAATAAAAAAAATAACAGAATCAAACGATAAAATACCAGCAAAAATAATAGATAATTATGAAAAAAAATTTTCATCCTTAATTAATAATTCAAATGTAATTTCAATTGATAAAAAAGATAAATTTAAAAGTGAATTTAAAAAAATTAATCTTAACTATAAAAAAATTGCTGATCGAAGACCAGCTTATGATTTGACATTTTCTGCACCAAAATCTGTTTCAATAGCAGCATTAGTTGGTGATGATAAAAGATTGATAGATGCTCATAGGAATGCGGTAAAATATGCTTTAAGTGTTGTTGAAAAAGAGTATTCACAGACTAGAATTGTTGAGAATAAAAATAGAAATATTATATTAACAAATAATATAATAGCTGCTACTTTTGAACATGATATTAGCAGGAAAATAGACCCTCAATTACATACACATTGTGTTATGATGAACATGACAAAAAACAATGGAGAATGGCGTTCAATTAACCAAGATGGGTTTTATTATAGTTCGAAAAAATTGGGGGCAATATATCAAAATGAACTTGCAAAGTGTATTAAAAAATTAGGCTATGAAATACAACTAAATCCTAATGGTACTTTTGATATAAAAGGTTATACAAGTGAACACCTTCTTCATTTTTCAAAACGATCTCTACAAATGAAAGAAATGGGTTCTAAAAACCAAAAAGATGCTAGAAAATATGTATTGATAGAAAGAGATAAAAAAGTTGAAGGAATACCAAAAAAATTAACTTACAATGAATGGAAAAATGAGGCTAAAATTTTAAATATTACTCATCCTATTTCTTCAAATTTAAATACTTTTAATGATCCAAATAATATTAATAAAAATGACATTTTGGAAAGTATAATTTTAAATTCTATTAAGGAACTTACCGAAAATGATATTAGTTTAAAAAAAGATAAATTGCATGAAAAAATACTTATAAAATCATTAGGAATATTTGATTATAATGAAGAAACAAAAGTAAAAACAGAAGAGTATTTAAAAAAAAAGCTCATTTAGTGGGGCAGAAAAATAAAGAAGAATACGTCACAAATGAATCTCTTAAAATCGAATCTGATACAATAGATATTATGCAAAGAGGTAAAAGCATTTTTGAAAGTATTGTTGAAATTGAAGAAGCAAAAAAGATTATCAATTCAATTCACAATGATTCAATTAAAGCTGGAGATAGTGGTTTAAATTCAGGTCAAAAAGAAGCGATAGAAGTTTATTTAACTTCTAATGATCGAATCATTGCATGGCAAGGAGTAGCAGGGGCAGGAAAAACATTTTCTTTAGCTTCTGCAACGGAAATTGCAAAAAAAAATGGTTATATTGTTAAGGGTTTTGCTCCTCAAGCTGAAGCTGCCAAAGTACTAGCTGAAGATGCAAAGTTGAGTGAAGCTCATACAGTTAAATCATTACTAGTTGATACTTCTATTGCTGGAAGAGCTTCTGGAAAAGAAATTTGGATTGTCGATGAAGCTGGTACCCTAAGCGCAAAAGATGCTCATGATTTATTAAAAAAAGCTGAATTTGAAAATGCAAAAGTATTGTTAGTTGGCGATACAAAGCAATTGTCTTCTGTCGGAGCTGGTAACCCTTTCAAACAACTGCAAGAACACGGAATAAAATTTGCTGAATTATCTGAAGGAATGAGACAAAAAGATAAAACTTTAAAAGAATCAGTAGATCTTATTGCAAAAGGGAATACAAAATTGGGATTAGAAATATTAGAAAAAAATGGAAAGGTGAATGAAATAGCAGACACAGAAAAAATCATCGCAAACATGGCAAATGATTATTTAAAGCTTAGTAAAAAGGATTTAGAATCATCACTCTTTATTTCATCAACTAATTACGAGAAAGAACAGATCACAAATATAGTTAGAAGCGAATTAAAAAGAAAAGAAGTCTTAAAAGATTCAGTTGAAATTAAAATACTCGAATCGCTAGGATACAATGAATATGCTTTAAGAAATGCAAATATATATTCAAAAAATGATATTTTAATTTTAAATAAGAATGAAAAAGGGTTATTAAAAAATATTGAATACAGAGTTTTAGATGTTAATCATAAAAATAATACTATTATAATTTGCTCTGATGATTTTAAAAAAGAAATTGATGTTTCAAAAATTAAAGGTAACTTATACCAAGAAAAAATTATTGAAATATCAATAGGTGATAAAATTAAGTGGACAAAAAATCATTCAGTTAAAAAAAGTATTAATAAAGATTCTAAGGCAAGAAGTGAAAGAAGGTTAAATGGTCAATATTTAAATGTTATTGGAATTGATAAGCAAAATAATACAGCAACTATAGAATATGATAAAGGAAAAAAAGAATCTATTGATTTAATGAAAAGTAATTTTATAGATTATAATTATGTTTCTACTGTTTTTTCTAGCCAAGGAAAAACTTGCAATAAAGTTTACGCATCAATTACAAATGTTGATAGAGAAAATTTTTATGTAGCCGTTTCACGTGCTAGATATGATTGCAAAATATACACAAATAATAAAAATATTCTATATAGAAATGTAGAAAAAATTGGTGCAAATAAGACTGCATATGATAAAATTATTGAAGAAAACAAAATACAAATAAATTTAAATAATGATAAATTAAAGAAAGATCATGTAGTAAAAAAATTTTCTGAAAATGACTTGGAATCTATCAAAATCAGTAGAAAGATAAAAGAAAAAAGTTTTGAAATTTCATATAAGCTTGGATTAGATCCTATAAATAACGATCTTGGAAAGTTTTCAAAATATGGTAATAATAATCAGGAAATAATTGCAAATAGTATAAAATCTGAAATAAATAAAGAATTTGGAATTAATAAGTCAACAGAATTACATACATTACCAGTAAGTACATTAAAAGAAATATACTCTTTAAAGATTCAAACAATTGCGAAAGAGTGTCAATCACAATATTTTCATAAGCTAAATCCAAATTATAAAAACCGCCCAACCAATATAATGCACAATGAAGATTTGACCCAAAAACAAACTATTTCTAAACCTAAAATAAGAAGATAAACCATTAAAAGACCTATTATGAGTTATAAAAGAACATAATAGGCGTCAATTAAGAGCTAAAAAAGTTCTATTTAGACCTCTTGACAATACTTATGAGTTTCTTTATAGTTCTATTTAGAACGTTTTACACTCTAAATAGAACTATAAACGTTCTTATTCAGTTTTTATCATTCTTTATGGAGGTTCCTATATGGATTTTTTTCAATTTCCTTCAATTTCCAAAGCAATTCCTGAATTTTACAATAATCGTGCTGATATGTTGCAATTTGATCTTGAACACGGACGTTATGCCATAGGCGACTTATGTGTCGTTGAAAGATTAGAAGGAGTCCGCACAATTAATGCTGGTCCAGCAGATGCAAATTGGCGAGCAGTGTTTAATGCATCTGTTTTAAATTCTGGATTTAATGATTGCTGCGTTATTATGGGTGCTCCTAAAAGCAAGCTCCAAGAATTCAAAACCCAGTTTAATGTTCCATTTGTTGTAAAAGGTAAAAATTCTAAGGGAGAAAATAAAGAAATAACAATTAAAGATATGAGAGTTGTGCCAGAGGCAACAGGACATTCACTCGCATTTCAGAGCGCAATTCAAGAAGAAGTTCTTGTTGTGAGTATAGGATTTGGAACAATTGAAGCTGGAGCTGCAAACGATCAGGGCATTATTTCAAGTACATTAGTATCATTTGATTTAGGAACCCAAGTAGTAGCTCAAGACGTTATGTCTCAGATTTTAACTAATGGAGCTGTTGTGCCTGTTGGAAAAGGCCGCCTTCATTATTTTGACGATGTTGTGCGTGATGTTCATGATGGGAAAAAAAGAGATTTTCCTTTAAGAAGTTCTCAAGGAATTTTAAAAGCTGAAGTAGTCCATGAAATGGTTTTTAATGCACTTGATAATTATGCTGAAACTATACAAGTTACACTTAGAGCATATTTAAATAAATATCGTGACAGAAAATTTAAATTAATCCTCACAGGTGGCGGAATGCTTTATCTTCCAGTTCGTAGGAAATTAGAAGAGCTTGCCGCAAATGATAATTATTCCTTAATAGAAATTTCCGAAGAAAGCAGAGTTAAAAGTGCTGCTGTTGGCTATAGAATTATAGGTGAAAAATTGTTTCCAGAAGAGAACTTAATAGCTTTAGATCTTGGTAACCACACAACAATTGGATTTTATAAAGAAGCGCAAATTAAGTTGAATTAATGGGAGTTTATTGTGGCAAAAAAAGTAGAAAAAAATGAAGTAAGTAAACTAAGAAAATACGCTGATTTTTTTCCTGATAAAAATCCTATTGATAAAGAGCTTTTAGAAACTTTTTTTTCAGAAAATGGATTTCAACACGATTCATTAGGTCTAATGCCTTTAAGTACAAATGATATGATAAAGTCTGCATTGATCTATTTTAAAAAAAATGTAATAGATGTTGAAAAACAAGCTAAAAAAGTAGAACAAAATAAAGTCAAAGTTGCAGAAAAAGAAGTTAAAGAAAAAAATAGTAAAATTAATCTTGAATAAGAGTTATCAAAGATTGGATATTTATTCCAATCTTAATAAGAATCTTAATAAGGAGTAATATGAGAAAAATTGAACTAGATATTTTCCAATGGACTGCAATAATAACAGAAACAAATGGAAGATATAAAAAGTATTTTATTGAATATAAAAATGGGTTTTATTTTTTATATGTACAAAGAAAAAAAGGAAAAAAATCAAGATGGAGTGAACCTCAAGTGATAGAAAAATCAAAAAATATTTTAAAAATTGATTTTGATGAGAAGTCAGAGGCAGGGCTTAGAAGTGTTATTGTCGCTTAACAGAAGCACTTAAAGCCCGTTGTTATATTTATCTATTATCAATTACAAAGTCAAAGTTTATATTGCTTTATTTATTTTTTTATACCTCATTCAGTGGTTCGAGTTTATTTTTTGTCGGTTGTTAAGGGGTGGGGTATAAGATTATTTTTTCCCTTTGATTTTATTTTTTTGTTCTTCGCCTTACGGTGATTTTGCTCCGTATGAGCATCAATGGGGCAAGGCCCCATACCCCAAGTTTTAAAAATAATATTTATTATTATTGATATACTTAATAAAAATGTCTTACTAATATTGCCTTAAACCTCTAATTAAATTAATAGTAATTTCGCTACTTGAACATTTTTAGGAGGTTTGAATGTTAAAAATTATCTCAAAAACTTTTAATTATATATTTTATTTGCCAATTAGGTATGAAAAATCAGTAGTTTTTTCCAGAACACAAAATAGGGCTTTTGAAGGCTCGGTTATAAATCAAAAGGAGCTTGCTGAATTATATTTTGAAAAAAATGATATAATGCAAGCTTTTGCTTGGTCTTATGTATCATCCCGTAAAGGTTTAAAAGAAGCTATTCTATTAAATAAAAAGTATTCAGAAATGCTAACCGAAGATCAACTTGAAAAATCAATAAATTTAGGAGAGGAGTATATAAAAAAATATACTGACGGTTTTTATGCAAATTGGTAAAAATACTTGTTGATAAGTATTCAATGTGTATCTAAATTAGTCTCTATTTCAATAATTTTTCTTTTTCTTATTTGCGGTTCTATAAAAATAATTCTATGATTTCGTCTATTTTCTCCGCATGGTTGCATTCTAAAGTGTCCTTTCACGCTCCATTCATTTTTTGAATAAATTGGCAGCTTCTTCCATCCATATCCTACTTTAAAGTAGTCAATTGAAGATTCATTACTAATATAATTTTTATTTATTATATGATCATCTCTTACATAATTATCTTTTGGTATTTCTTTATTAACCTTTCTCAAGTCAACATTTGAGCTTTGAATATATAGCATCAATTTTAAAATTTTAATAAGAGCTAAATTTTGTTCTTTCAACTCAATTTTATGATCAGTTACAATATTTTTTAACCCATCAATCCTATATATTTCATGATAAGCATGAATTAGGTCAAATTTAGAATTACAAGGTCTAAAAAAATCATGCAAAATAAAATTGTTATTTATATTTCTCAATGAAAAAAATAAATAATTCCCTTTATTAGAGTTCATCTTTGATATTTGAACAATATTTATTTCTGAGTTTCTATACTTTAGTAGATTTTTTGCGAAGATAATAATAGAATCATTACTAAATTCAATTATATTATTTGATAATATTTTTTCAATATCTAGATCAAAATTCATATAATCAGATAAGAAATCATCATTTATTTTATAAATAGGCTGATTTGAATCGAAAAATTTTAAATATGTTAACAATCTTTCATGATTTATTTTAAAATTTAATCTCGTTTGTAATACTTGATTTCTTTTTAAAATTTGAAATTCATTTTGTAATTCGTTAGTTAATAATTTGTCTTTCTGATTATAAAAGTTAATACAGTCCTTAATGTTTTTTCTTAATTTATCTTTATTTACATTTGAACTAAATTTTATGTTTATTTCATTTTTATTAGAAATATAAGGGATAAATAGATTTTTTAAATCAGTATCAATAAAATTAATTATATCTTTTGAAAAGTGACTCATTTTAAAATTCTTTCTATCAATTGCAAAATTATTTGTCGGACTATATTTAAAGTAATATAAATATTAGCTAAAAGGAATCATTTATATATTAAATTTTATTAAAGAGGTCTTGTAAAACCAATATGTTGAAAAAAGTGAGGATTAAGTAAACACAATAAAAAAAGATAAAAAAATATTTTCAACACACTTGACACATACGACAATTTATCGTATATTTTTAATTGATAGGGAGGTCTCTATCAATTAAACCACTCCGCATAAAATGCGGTAAAGGGAGAGAGTTATGAAAGATTTATTTAATGATTTTGAAGTTATTTCATCCTACACTACAGAACAAGCTATAGAGGATGGTGTTTTAGTTAATTTATCTGATCTATTTAAAAAAGAAGTTAACGAATCTGGAATTTTAATCCCGATTTATTGCACATCTTCTGTATTTAACAATTATATAAAATTAACACCAGCCGCAGAAAGAGCTTTAAACGACGAAAAAGGGAGAGCTTGGGATCTATTATTTATGTCAAGACAAGCTCTAAAATCTGCATCAAAAGAGGGTAATATCGGTAAAAGTTTTTATTTTAAATTTTATTGCGTTGTAAAAAGAGTTAATCCAACATTATGTACATGTAAAGTTATTTGTGACGGTTATTCATTTACAATACTTGAAATAAATGAGGATTAATTTTAAAACTTAGTCCTTAAATTGAAAAGATTTATTAAATTATCGCTTGACACATACGACAAATTGACTTATCTTATTTAAGAAGATAAAGAGTTTTTTATCTTCTTAAACCTCTCCGCAACTAGCGGTCAATGGAGTACTTTCTTATGTTAAATCCTTTTTTAAATTCCTACCGTTCCGAATTAAGCAAATTAAGAGCAGAAAATGAAGGAATTTTTATTCCTCATTTATCAAGTAACAACGCAAAATTGAAAACTGAAAAAATCGCTTCTTTTGGATTAATTGCAGGTATTACTTGTCCAGGTGCGGCAGAATGCAATAGTAACCGTTATTGCTACGCTCAAAATGGCCGTTATGTTATGTCCCAAGCGATGTCTGTACGTGTCGAAAATTTTTTAGCCTCTAAACAAAATCATTTTGTTGATTCAATGATAGTTCTTATCAAATCACTTCCAAAAAATTGGCTCACAATAAGACTTCATGATTCAGGGGATTTTTACTCTCAGGAATACGTAGATAAATGGGAAGAAATCATCTCACAAAATAAAAATAAATTTTTCTATGCCTATACTAAAAGTTTAAATTTAAGTTTAGAAAAATTAATTTCATTAAAAAATGCTCTTATAATTCAAAGCGAAGGTGGGAAATATGATAACAAAATTAATTATGAATTGCCACATACAAAAATTTTTAGAAGTGAGGAGGAGCTTTTAAAAGCTGGCTATGTGAATGCTTCAAACTCGGATTTAAGAGCAATAAAAAGCATAAAAATAGGGCTTATTGTTCACGGTCTGGGTCAAAAAAGATTTTGACCCAGACCCCTAAAACACAAAAGGAGAAAAAAAGATGGCAAATGTAAAATATCCAGAGCAATCAAAAAAAATAAAAGAGATGCGAAAAATTGTTGGAATTACTGCACTAGAAGCCTCTGATATTGTGCATACAGATTTGAGAAACTGGCAAAGATGGGAAGCGGGAGAAAATTTAATACCAGAAGCAGCAGTTGATCTTTTTTGTCGTGAAAACGGATTAAAATACAATGATTATGCAGCACCTAAGACAAAAGAACAAATTGAAAGAGACAGAAAAAGACTAGAAAAATTTGAAGAATACAAAAATAAACTTTCTGAAAAATATGGAAAATCAGATGCTCATGCATTGCAAGAAAATGAAATTTTTGATGAGGAAATTGAGGAAATTTCTAACAAAAGATTAGAGTTGAGAAGTAATCTTCTAATCAAAAATAAGATAAATTTAAAAAAATATGATGAGAGAGCGCAAAAGATACTTGAACTATTTAAGAAAAATGAGGATTTAATTTTATACGTTTTTGACCAAAAAGAGCTTGAAAAAAATGATGATACTATTTTAACAGATAGAAAAATATTAAGTTCACAAGATTTTAAAACATTAGCTTATAGCGAAAAATTATTGATTAAATTAGCAAGAAATTTATGGAATGGTGAAGATGAGGTTTCAATATTTGACATTTTAGAACAATTAGATGAAAGAAATTTTAATATATTTATGTCAGTTATGAGAAGTTTAAGAGATAAATAATTAAGTAGGATATTTGTATGTCAAACAAATTTTTGTCTGATTTATCATCATATATATTTAATTTTGTGAAGTCATTTAAAATGAATTATTTCAAAAAGTGATTATTAATAAATTAATTTTTGAGGTGAAATGTCCTTTTTTTAAACATATGCTTGAAAATTAGGCTAGTGCTGATTTGTAAGCGATCTCGTCTCCCCTCCATTAATGAGTTTGAAAAATTAAAAATTTCATATAATATTAGTTTGTTATACCTTTAATTTTTTGGAGATGATAAATGAAAATTATAATTATGAATAATGTTCTTGTTCCAAATTTAGAAGAAGTTATAGAAGATATGAAAAAAATGGGGTCTCCTACACTTCATGGAACGTATATAGAATTAAAAAAAGAAAAATATTTTGCAATATTTGACGGCTCTCATAGAACTGTAGCAGCTAAAAAATTAGGACTAATCCCTGAATTAATTTCACATGAAAGACATGAAAAATTTTTAGAATTTGGAATGATTGTAGATTTTCACCAAACGGTAAATGATTTTGTTATTGATCTTAAGTTTAAAGATACAGTTAAATATGTGGATTTTAATTCACCTGATCATGAACCAAAATATCTAAGATTATGGGAAGAAACTCCTTTTATTAAGGCTGATGAGAAAGTAGATTCTAAAATAATATTTGAAAAAATATTAGAAATATCTATGAATGATAATGCTAGTATTATTCATATTGATACACATAAATACAACTCAATTCTGAGGGCTTCTTATAGAAAAAATAGAACTGAAGGAAGTAAAAGAAAAGAACCTCTTACTAAAATAGATTTTGAGAATTTCGCTGATAGAACTGATTTAATAACATATGCAAAAAATAATTTTGAATTAAAAATGGTTGATGGAATTGATATAGCTTTTGAAGGAAGTTTTAAATTTAAGGAAAAAAGTCTCTCATTATTTTTATTAAAACACGCTGAAGGTTATTCATTAACCATTGAAAGATTAGAATGTTGATAATAAACAGAATATATTACTAAAAATAATTATAATTTAACTAAATAAAAAAACCTTATTTTAATTTTTCTGCTAGGTCAAAATTCTCTACCTTTTCAATTCTATTGCTACGGATTCCTCTTTTTAAAAAACCAGTTACTTTAACATATACACCAGTTCTATAAGCTTCAATGGCAATTTCATGTTGTTCAGAATTCAATATTACTTTTGCAAATAGAATTTCATCATCATGAATAAACTTGATTGTTACATCTCCTGATCTTTTATTATCATCACCTATTTGTCCATCCAAATTTTCAACTGTCCCATATATAGCATGGTTTTGAGATGGTGGAGTAGGACGAAGTCTTGCTTCTAGGCGTTCAATTTGTGGGATGAGATCAGGCTTTAGAATAATAGATTTTAAAACGCTTTTATCTGTTTGTTCTAAATTAAGTGCCCAAAATGCTGAAAATTCAACTTCATCTTCCAAAATATTTCGAATAGCACTACAAAAGTTTGAGCTTAATGAATCTGGAATTTCATTTTCATCATTATCATTAGAAGCAAGTTCTTTGATATCTCTTAATGATTTCATAAAGCCAATTGTTGCCATACGAACAAAGGGGATTTCTTTTACAGAGCCTGCTATTTGTACGTCATAATTTACGGCATAAATAGGACATGAAAGTTTAATGATAAAACTTCCTTTTTCTGTTTGTTCCATTTTGCAAGCGTCCATGAGTTCATTTGCTTCAGTCCTGCGAAGTTTAGCATGATGTTTTTGTGGAGATAAAATACTGCATGCAGAGGCAATAATGGCCTTTTTAGTTGATTCCATTGTTTGAAGTGCTCTTGAAAAAGGGATCTGGTATTCATCTTTCGTTTTAAGTTTAATACGGATGATATCAGAATCAGCCGAACGCCAATCATTTATAATTTGTTCATAAGATCTATTTTCAATGGTAGATAATTTTTCAGCAAGTTGAACTAGTAGCTGTGGATAATCATCAAGACCCGTACTTGTGGGGATTTGTAACTGTCTATTTTTAAAATTGCTATTATTATAAAGTTCTATGCTACGGGTTTGAAGCTTGTTTTCAAGTTTCCAACCGTGTTGTTTAATATATGCAATAATATCTTTTGGATAAATACCACTGATTTGATCATAGTTGTTCATATTTGATATTTTCCTCTATTGAAATTTTGATCATCATTTCTTTTAAACTAGTTACTGTTAAAAGATTATTTGTTGGTATATATATTGTCTGACTCGTTGTATTTTCGCTTTCAGGAGCTCTATATAAGCTTACCCAATAAGCAGCATTTTTTAATACAAGCTGTTCTTTTGTAATGTGAAGCCACTCTTCTTTGTTTTCAGGAAGCATCAATAATATTACAATTTTTGGATTACCTGCAAATTCTGATCTTAATTTATCATATTGCTTAATGCCACGAAAACTATAAGCAATTTTATTATTAATTATTTCAAGCTGTTTTATTGTTGCTTTAAGCTGAATATCAACAGAAAAATCATATATTTTTGAATCGGGAGCAAGTTTATCACTATTTCTAATTGTAACATCAATTCCATGATTATCTTCTAATCGAGTGGGAAGAGAACAGGTAAAGCCTGCTAATGATGCTACAGCATGTAAATATATGTAACTTAATTCTGATTCAATATCTTTGGGGTTTATTGTCATTATTTCTTATCTTTCATCCTTAAAATCAAAATAAATTGGGTGTTACCATGTCGATAAAAGTATTTAAATCTTTTTTGTTTTTTAAATTAAACGTAACTTGGCTTTCCCCCGCTTCATTAAATGCGACACGACAGTGAAACCCAAGAGCTTCTTTAATTTGTTTTTCTGCTGTCATGGCTTCCACAATGTCTGTCGTAACACTCAGATTTGGAGGTGTTTTATCTTCAATTAAGGGAACAAGATTTTGTTTCTGTTTCTTTTTTTGCTTTTGCAGTGGTGAAGACTTTTTAGGGAATTTGGGTTTGCTCCCAACACCTTCTTTTACCATGCGAAGAATTTCCGAGCGTACCAATTCAAATGAGTTTTTTTCGCATTGACTGCGTTTTGAAGCAAATCCATTGATTAAAGTACCACGAGTAAACACTTCAGGATTTTGTTTTATAATTACTTTTAAATCCTCTGGAATACGTGCAAGCCAGATGGCACGGCTTACGACTTGCGAGTTCACATTATATTTTGTAGCAATACTTTGGACAGGACTCCCAGAGAGAAGCTCCCTTCTCCAAACGATCCCTTTCTCCATAATTTGAACACCTGCACAACCCTTCATCTTTCAACCACTCCCTAGAATTAAGATGGAACCAGCAAAATTATTTGGTGCTTACGAACATTCGAGCATCAATAAATGGTGTATTTGTCAGCCACTTTGGAAAAACCCCGAAAATTCGAGTCTGCTAAAAGTCTTTTGCCCCTTTCATCATACAAAAAACCTATGGTATTACAAGAAAAGTATAAATTTTCTTTTTAAAATTTCCTTCTTCCTATGATTTTTTCTTTAAAATTCAGTTTTTATTGTCCCATAATGTATATTATGCGACTTTGTCCCTTTTGTTGTGACAAAATTTTATCTGTATTCATTGTGGTGACACTTTGAATACATAGACAAGTATAATTTTACTTTGTATACATGAGTGTGACAAAATATTTTAAAATGTCCAAAAAGGCGTTTTTAAGGGGGGTATGGATGCCTGAAAATGAAAATTGCTCTAATTTAGAGCATGCCTTGATTCAAGTGAGAGGGTCTCCTAGTATCAACTTTGAAAAATACCCCCCTGAAATCGCCTTAAAATGCGCCCAATTTTTAGGCAGCTATGTCTCTGAAAATACAATTAAAAATTACGCCAGGCATTTAAGGTCTTTCTTTGAATTTTGCAGGGAAAAAAACCAACCTATCTCTAAGCTCCTAGAAATACACAGGGATCATGTAGACGCTTATAAAAGGCTCCTAGTGGTGAAAAATCCTCCTGTCACGGTCTGTGCAAAACTTGCTCCCGTTTTATCGTTCTTGAAGTTTGCTCACCAAGAAGGTTGGACGGATAAAAATGTTGGAGCTGCCATCAGGCTTCCAAGGGTTCAGAAACACAAGGGAAAAACAGAAGCCCTTTCGGAAGAAGAAATTGGTGGAATTTTAGAAACCCTTGAGAAATCTTATTTACTGGCAATGAATCCCTTGAAACAAAAAGACCATTACAGGGCTTGGTTACGATTTATTGTGTTCAGCACTCTTTCGCATGTTGGAATGAGGGCAACTGAGCTTTGTTCCCTTAAAATCAAGGACTTCGATCTGTCTGGCAAACTTCCGAGGCTCCACCTGAAAATAAAAGGGGGTGAACTTCATGCTCCTCTTATTAGCGACGAGTTAGCAAACTTACTTAAAAAATATGTTGTTACTTTAAGATCACTGCTAAAACCTGAAGATCCTCTTTTTACATTAAGCCCCTATTCGAAAAAGCCACTCTCACGGGATTATCTAGCTCGTTTAGTTACTACCATTGCAAGAGAAAATGGAATCACTAAAGAAATCAGTCCACACAGTTGTAGAGCCACAGTTGCAAGTCATTTGCACCGCAACGGCATCCCACTGTCTGAAATCCAGGATCTTTTAGGACACAAAAGCATGATGACAACCATGATGTATATAAGAAAAACAGATGAGGAAAAAGAAAGTGCAAGCCGCAAAGTAAAATACGCTAAAGGAACAAAGGGGGATTAAATGTGGGATAAAATTTGGGCATTTATACTTGATCATTGGGGTAAAATTACTGGAATTATTTCTTTTGCAACCATCAACATTATTTACATTTATAACTGGTTTATGAAAAGAAGTATTAATCAAAGAGTGAATAGTTTTAAAAATGATAAAAGCCCTAATGGTGCACTAAAGCATTATCAATATGATTCTAAGGAAATTGCTGTATTAAATCATAGTAATTCTGATTTAGGGAATGACCCTGGTTTAAAAATTACTTTTTATGAATACAAAAATGTTTTTTATAATAACAATAATAATCTTAGAATTAATAATGATTTTATACCAACTGGCCATTATTTATTTAAGCTTAGAAAAGATTCTATTGAATTAATATATATCGATTCTGGAAAAATAAAAAAGACATTGCTAACAATTCATAATGTTGTAGGAAGCATTCTAGCAGGGCCAGGAACTGATATATTTAATCATACATTAACTCCAAATAGACGTAAATTTGAAGAATTACTTTCATGGAAAAATAAAAAAAAGGAAGATAAATAATGACAACAGAAGAAACAAGCTCACTAAAAATTGATCCAAGAATCCAGTTTCGTTGTACCTCTGTAGAGGAACGAGATTTTTTTCAAAATGAAATTAACCGCTCTGGAATGAAACCGCAACAATATTTTAAAGCAGCTGTAGAAGCTTTAAAAATGCAAGTTTTACCTGAAGAGAGCGAGCAAAAAAAAGCTCTTGCAGAGGTCGATATGCTTACTAACCGATTGAATCAAATTAACCGCTCGCAGCTTATTATTGCTTTTGAAATGCAAGATCAAGCTAAAAAAGAGTTGCAGGAACTTAATTGCGAGAAAGAAGAGTTTGAGGAATATAAAAAGAATTTAGAAGTAAAATTAGGTGAAGAGTTTGAAGCCAATAGCAAAGACGTAGAGGTTAAATTTAATGCTGCTATTGCACTAAAAGAGGAACACCAAAAGCAAGAACTCGAAGTAAAAGAAAAGGAAATGCTTTCTCTAAGAGAAGGAATTGAAAATCAAGAAGCAAAGTATAATAAACTTTTAAACGATTATGTTGTTTTAAATAAACAATTTGATGATAAAAATAAGTTGAATATTGCTTACGAGGAAAGGGAGTTTGAAGCGAAAAAAAGGATCATGGTTCTTGAAGAAAAACTTAAAAAATATGATTTGATGTTTGATTCAACGAGAAAGCTTGAAATTGAAAATGCTGTCTTAAAAGCTCAAAATGAGAGTTTAAACCAGCAGATTTTAAAACTTGAAAGTAAAGATATAAAAGTATCAGAAGAAAATACAGTACCAAATTGACTTTATGGAATCTTTATGAAATTGAATAAAAATGAAAAAATGGTTTTAAAAAAATATCTTGACTCTATCATAATTTGCATTTGTAGTTTTATTTCAGAAGATGAAATTAATAGATATATTGAAAGATCAAGTACAATTCCAGAGCTATTGGAACAGGTTTCAAATTCACTTAAAACTAAAGAATTGAATGGTTGGGATGTTCAGGATTTAACAGAAGAACAATTGAATGTTTTGACTATCATTTCAGAACTTTATTTAAAACGGAATAAAAGCAAATATAAGACAATCGAAAAACCGAGTGAAATCTTTCTTTGGTTTTCAGGTTTACTTAAAATTTCACTATCTAAATCAGATCTAAATATGAAAAAAATTTAGATAGTCGGAACCTCTGAAAAAACGCTAAAATATTTTATTTCCCTTTTTTCTTCCCATGCTTCATCTTCTTCTACTAAATTATTATAGTGATATTTCATTACATTAATTGCTTTATATACTATATGGGTGGTTCGATTATAACCAGAATATCTGCCGTCTTTTAAAATGACTCTAAATATCTTTTTTATAACATTTCTGTTTACTGCATAGTTATGAAGATCATCCCCTCGTCCATTAAATTCACTAATGTAAAAAAATAAATTTCCAATTTGCTTATATGTTAGAATTTCATAAAGTTTTTTAAATGCTATAATTGCATTTATATCTTTAAAAAACGCAAGAAAATGACAATTATTCCCATTAGTATAATTCTCAATGAATTCAAAAAACTTATTTAAATTTTTATAGTCAATTATTTTGTACATGTTTCTTAAAATTTGAGCATATTCCTCATCATACATACAATCAAATTTGGAAATATATTTTAATCCATATTCTGCATTTTTATAACCAGTAATATATTTTGAAATTTCTTCTATTGAACGGCAACTTAATAGTCGTTCTGGTGCTAAAGAAAGCTCGTTTAATTCGTATCTTTTAGCTATTTTTTTTGCCCAAGAGGCATTCTCATCTTCAGTGTCTTTTATAGAAGGGTAAACCTGCTCAACCTCATTAATTATTTCACTTGAGTATAAATTATGATGAAAGTTTATATTATTTTGTAATTCATATCTTTCACTAAATAAGATGTAATATCTATTTAACGAATTTTTAACAATATATTCATTTAGTTCTTTAAATTTCTCAGCCTTAATCAAATTAATAATTTGTTTGTATTGAAAACTTATTCCTGTGTTTGCTTTTAAGTCATTATCTATTTTAATAGTCATTTGTTAAACCTTTCTATCTAAAATTTGTTATTCATTTAAAATACTTGAAATTACAGCCTATCATATCTAAAATGAGTGGATTATATGGATTATCTAAATATGACTTTTCTTCTTCTGTAAGAGTTTCTTTTTCAATTCTGTTGTTTATAATTTCAATAAATTCAATTGGAATTCTATAATCTAATTTGTACTCATCAACTAAAAAAGATGCTCTCTCAAGAACATTAAAAATATCAATTAGTTTTTTATTTATAATATTATTTTTTGTTAATATCCCTTTTAAATTCTCAAATTCTTCGACTAAAAAATATTTTTTATCTAGTAATTTTAACTTAATAGTTAGAATATCTCTTGTATATTTATCTTTGAAATATTCATATTCTTTAAATATCTCTTTATTTTTATCACAGTCTAAAATTTTTTTTAAAAATATTTTTCTTTGTTTTTGATTTATTTCTTTAATGTTTCCAAAACAAAATCCTTCTTCATTATCTTTTTTTTCTTTACCAAAATAATCACGCTTATATTCAAGTAAAACCGCATCTAAAACTAATTGTTTAGATTCGTAATTAAGCTTTTCAAAGTCACGGTTGATATATTCTAAATCATAATTTAATTTTAAAAAATTATGTGGATTGTAATGTGAATGTAGGATAAATTTATTTGCACATTCAGCATCAAAATTGCCATATATTATTTTATTATTTAATAATTCAACTGCACTCAAAACTTCAAAGGCAGAATTAATTTCTCTTCCTATCGAATATTCAACGTGCTCAATTAAATTACTAATTTTATTTTTATATAAACTTTTAACCTTACAAAGAGATAAATGGTGTTTTAATTCTCTAGAAATATCTTTATTTTGATTAATTTGTGAATAAGTCATTGTTAAATCCTCCTTTAAGTATTTATATCGCAAAGTAATAATATTCACCGATAACTTTAATATTATTTTTAATATTGTTATAGTTTATTCTTGATCTATTTAACTCTATATTAAATAGATCATTAGTTCTTTTATGCTTATAATGTTCGCAATCGTTTAAAACACAGGAAAATAAATTAAATATATTTTCATTAAATTCATATTCATGCTTTTTTATGTTATATTTATTCCATGACGATATATGAAACATAATCTCACATATTTCTTCTTTTTTCTTAAAAGAAAGCAATTTATTTAAAGCAATAATAAAATCTATATTCTCAAAATATGAAAGAAAATTTATAAAATTCAAATTACTTTTAATACTAAAAGACTTTATATAAATAAATAATTCATCTAATATATTTTTTTCAATTATTTTATACATATTTCTCAGAATTTGTGCGCATTTGTAATTATACATACAATTTCCATAATCATTAAAAACATAAATAAGAGCAAATGATGTATCTTCAAAATTAGTAATATATTTTGATATTTCTTTTAAAGACTTTGCATTTAAAAGTCCTTCTGGTAGCAATGCAGAGTCATCTAAAATATATTTTGTATGAAATCCTTCAAATGTTTTGTCATTTGAGTGATAAATTATTTTTAACTCAGGATAGTGCAATTCCACTTCTGAAACATAAAAGTTATTATATAAATAATGGTGAAAATATTTAGCTTGACTTATTTTAAATTTTTCAGAAACAATTTTATAACACTTATCTAAAGATTTTTGTTTCACAAATGTATCTAATTCATCCATCTTATTATCAAAAATTAGTTGCTTTATATTATTGTATTCTCTACTCATTCCATTGTTACATTTTAAGTCATTATCAATTATTATTTCCATTTTAAAATCCTTTATTATTATCTACCAAGGAGTTTCAGTAGAAAATTTTCTCCCATTACAATTATAAAGTATCTTAAATTCTTTGTTATTATAAAATCTATTCTTTAAATGATAATTACAACTATTACATATATAAATGCACTTATAATCATAGCTACTTTCATTCATTCCTGAATCTGTTAATTGAAATTCATTAAGCATCAAAACATAATGTTCATTATCATGTTTATTCCCACATAAATTACAAATTGCTTTATACTTCCCTTTATTAGTAAGACTTTGTTTGTTAAAATTTATTTCTTTTTCTAATATTGATAATGAAATTTTTTCCAAATTTGAACCGCAATCAATGCACAAAAAACAAATATCCTCTATATGACTAACTTCATGAGTATATTTATCTCCAGCACAATACGAAAAATCAAATATTTTTGAATATGATTCAATTTCTTTATTACATGCAGCACAATATCCCCATCCAGATTCTTTTAATTTAGAACTATTTAAAGAACTAATATCATTTTCAGTTGAACAAAACATAAAAATAGAACCTCCATAGTTAATTAAATTTAGCTAAAACAAAATATTGGGTGTTGATAATTTTTAATTGCAAAGTCCATCCAGTATATGAACCAATCAATGATTTCAATACAAAATTTAGGGTATGCTTCTGTTAATGATTCAAGTTTTTTTTGCTTAAAAATTGTTAAATGATGTTTTGTTAATAAAGCTATGTTTGCTTCTTGGAATAGAGAATATTCATATATTCCATACTCACCAGCTTCATTTCTAATTTGTTCCTTACTAAAATATTTTCTTAGACCTGTAATTTCAATAAACTCATCCATTGTTCTATTACTCAAATTTATTTCATTTTTCCCTTCAATTGGGGCATTTTTATCAAATATTTCTTCAACATTAAAATTTATATAGGAACAACTTTCTGGGTCTTCTGGTAAAATTTTTAATTTTCCAATACCTATATTTATGCTCATACTAACCTCTTATTTACAAATGATTAAAAATTTAAACTATCAAGATTTAAAGTTATGGTTTCATCATTATCTGTAATTTTTTTATGTTCAATTGTCGATTCTATTTCTTTATTTTCATCTTTTATTTTTTCACAATTCGATGAATTTTCATTATGAATAAAATTATTACTTTTATTCATATCTGTTAACATCTTTTCTAAATTTTGGTCTATTTTAGGTTGGTTAATTTCATTATTTATTAAATTGGATGCAAGTCCAATAGATATTTCTTTCGAAGGCCGTTTCATCCATTCAGGCTCTATGCATTTCTTATAAGGCCGTTTGATCGGTATAATTGGAAATCTAAGTTTAAATATAACGGGCATTTCTGAAATTTTAAGGAAAAATATTGCTCCGTGTTTTAAAGTTGCTGGAGGTATCGATGATAACTCGCCAGTAGAAATTGCATCTTCAACTACTTGTTCTTCTGATAACGACAAAGAATATTTTCCAGAGGTGCCCATTGAACGTGTACGAGTTATTTTTTTATATCTATTTTTCCCAAACATCCTCACAAAATACTCAGCATACTCTGGTGTTTCAGCTCTTCCGACCATTTTAGATGAAAAAGCATTTAGAATGACTTCTGTTCCGCCATCTTTTTCATATTTTTTTCTAATAACACCAACTTCTTGAATTCCAACGAACATGCAAACACCCATTCCCCTCAATAGCTTTGCACCATTAGCTAAAGATTTAACCCTAGGAATTGCGCCTAATTCGTCTAAAAATAATCCTAAACGTCTTTCTCTTGATTCTGGTAAATTCAAAGTTTCGTTTACAAATAAATCAATTACAATTCCTGAAAAAAATCCTGAAATTTCGGGGTAAAGTTGTTTGAATGGTACGATCAAAAATAATGTTTTTTCTTCTTCTCCTTTAGCCCATTTTTTAATAGAAAATCCGTCAACAGTTTTTGGCCAAGCACGAGCTAAAATATCAAAATTTTGTAAGCTGGCTCTGATATTTTGAAATATTCCTGCACTTGTCTCTCCAACTAAAAGTTTTCCTGTTTTTGGGTCATAACCACAATCTCGTAGAGTTTGTAAACCTCCTGGATGGTATTCTTCCAAAATTCGCAAGATGTTCTCACTAGCAACTGTTTCAAGTACTTCATTCATATTCCAGTTGTAGGGCTTAGTTTTTTGAAGAAATTTTATTGATCCAAGGGCAATGTCTCTTGCTGCAAGAGCAAAAAAATCACCATTCCCACCTGTAAGAGGAATTAATTGACTTATAAACTCAATTGCTTCTAATTCAGTCGCCACATCTTCAGCAACATTCCATGCTGGTGACCTTGCATCAAACGGAGATAATATTGTAACGCCTTCTTTTTCACCTAAAAGCTCGCAAAAATCTCCTTTATTGTCTAAAATTAAAGATCGATATTTTAATTCAAAAAATTGTAAAATTATAGGTGTTAAAAATGCCGTTTTTCCTGCACCCATACCACCAATAATTAATAAATTTAAAACTTCAATATGCTTAGGTAACCGAAAGTTTTTAAAAAATTTATACCCAGTTGAGTTTCTAACAAGTAGTTCGGTTACAAGTCTATTTTCAGCACTTTTGATATCCCTAATTACTTCGTTACCTTCTTCAAGTTCTCTTATTGTACCAACCTTATTTTGCTTTGATAGATATTCGAGACCCTGCAAAATTGGAGCTAATCCAAAGGTTAAGAATGATACAGATAATTTTGAAGTTAAATCGTATTTTTCATATTTATCTTCTATTATTTTCGCATATTTAAAAAATTTATTAACATATCCGAACATAAATAGTGATGAAATAAAAAACAAAAATATCATTATTAATTTGTAATTTGTTAAATAATGTTCTCTTAAATAAGCAAACGCCATGTTGTGATATGATGAAAAATTATCAAAACTTGGAAAATGATAGTTTTTCATCAAAAAATTTGACATTGATGACATTGTTATTACAGCAGGTATTCCAATATATGCAATTAATGTAAGAAATATTATTAAAATATTTCTTTGCTTATAACTATTTAATTTATAAGATGATACTATATAAGTTGAAAATACTAGGAAGAAAAAACATAAAATATAAACAGTAAAGAAAAAATTTATCAATATATTCATAGCAAACTCACTTAAAATGAAAGTTTTTTTTCAATAAATCAATGCAACTATTTTTGTACTCTGAGTTTTTCTGAAGAAGCCGCAACTGAAATAGATGAGTCCATAATTTTGTACTTATTAATGTCACTAGTGATAATATTTTTTGTTATTTTAAACCAAAACATGAAAATAAATAAACACATAAAAAAAGCTAAATTATAATTAAAACTGTAAAAATATTTATTAAAATCAATCAGTATAACTTCACTTATACTAAACTTTTGTATTATATATATAATAGATAAACTAAGGCTAAAAATAAATATTGACATATAAATAAATATTTCTAATATTTCAAGTATAGGAGCAATAAGTTCTCCTAGAAAATAATAAGTTAATCTGTTAAATTTAATTATTTTACTATCCATTTTATCAAACCTCATTTTAATTAATATGTTTTATTTGGCATCTGAGACTGGATTATTTCAAAATAATCAATCCAATCTTGAGTAACATTTTTGAATTTCAACCATTCAGAAATCCACTTATTTTTATATTTCTTTATAAATTCACGAGCATTATTTATATCTTCTTTATCTGCTACTCCAACAAAAGATAATGTTAAAGAATCAAATAATATTTCAAACAATTTATTTCCTGACTCAGAACTTAAATAATAATGTCTTTTTGGTTGTGCATTAGCTATAATATCAATTTGCTTTTCATTTAATCCAAATGATTGATAGATTTCGTAAGTCATTGGATTTTTCTTTGATGCCAAATGGTTTGGTAAATATATTTTTGTTTTACAAGATTCGAGAATGACAGAAACTATTTCTGACTTATAAATTTCATTAACACTTTGTGTTGCAAATATTACTGCACAATTTTGCCTCCTTAATTCTCTAAGCCATTTTTCAATTTTTTTAGAAAAAACTTCATGCTTAAAATAAGTCCACGCTTCATCCAATATTAATAATGTAGGAGAACCGTCCAAACTTTTTTCTATTTTTCTAAACATATAAGTTAATGCTGGAATTAATATTTGTTCGCCTTTATCCATGAGATCATTCATCTCAAAAACACAAAAACGAGATTCTGCAATAAAGTCTTCACTTCCATCAAACATATGGCCATATCTATTAATATCAACATATGGTTCTAAGGCTTGTTTAACAGCATAATTTTGTACTTGACTAACAAATTTACTAAGTTTTCTTTCAGATGATTTATTTGTTTCTTTAGTCATTAGTGTCAAGACATCTGAAATAGATGTTTGTTCTTCAATTGAAATTGGCCTGTTATGTTGTAAAGAAACAATTGATGAGATCCATTCTTCAGCCCAACTTCTACCATTAATATCATCTATGTCAGCTAAAGGACAAAAGGATATATTCTTACCTAAAATAATGTCTTTCTCATTATCTTTATTTGCTGAAAGTTCAAAGAAAGATCCTCCCACTGCATTACAAAGTACATATTGAGAACATAATTTATCAAAAACAAATACTCTTGAATTCTTATAACGAAACTGTTGTGCTGCTATAAAAGCGAGGAGTGCGGTTTTTCCTGAACCTGTTGAACCTATCATCAACGTGTGCCCTACATCCTTTACATGTAATGAACAGCGAAATGGGGTTCTTCCGTAGGACGCAGCGTAAAACATTGGAGGAGCAGGCTGACCAGTATTCTTATTATTATATTTAGGATTAGGATGTTCTGCTTCACCACTCCATGCGGCTGTTAATGGCATAATATGAGATAGATTGTGCGTGGAAATTAGGGGCTTCCTTACATTAGCATAAGCTACTGCTGGGATAGAGCCTAGATACGCCTCTACTGCATTTACACATTCAACCGTGCAAGGAAACCGTAAATTCTCCAATATTCGAATTATTTCTTTAGAATTATTTTCAATATTTTCTTCGTCTTCATCCATTAATACTATTGAAGATGAATAAAACCCAAATGATATCTCATTTTTCTGGTTTTCATTAACAGCTCGATCTGCATCATTCGCCATTGAAATAGCATCAGTTGAAAGATATGTTGTTGAAGTGGTTGATCCCAACTTGTCGTTCATAATTGCTTTAAAAGATGTTTTCGATTCATCCCAATCTTTTCTTTTATCTTCAATAAACTTTCTCGAAGTTGCTTGATCTAAAAATATAAATCTACTTGAGAATCTAAACTCAAAAGACATATTATTTAAAGCATCTAAAATTCCTGTATGTAAATAACTAGGAAAAGATTTAATTGTAATGACTTTAATTTTTTTATTACCAATTTTTGGTTTAAATCCACCAATAAAATCTTTTGATGCTAATATATAATCAATATACATAGGAATGATTGGAAGCGAAACTTTATGCCGTAGTCCTGTTATGCAGAAGTGAAGATAAGTTAACGTTTCTTCATCGTTTAATTTTCTTGTGTAAATTACCGCATCAAAAATATTAAAAAATCTATTTATTGAATCTTCAAATTTTATTAGCTCTTTGTCCATCGCGCTTGAATTATGTTTAGCTTGTTTATCTTCAGCCTCAAAGATGAAATTCATTTTCTTAGTTAAAATTGATGGTGGTGTATAAGTCAAAGTTAAATAATATTTATTTTCAAAACACAAACCATTAGATTCGAAAGTTTGTCTTCTCGATGTGTCTATTAATCTTGTAACTGGATCAGGAAAATAACATTCGCTTTCACTAGGGTAATAAGTAACTTGAGTTCTTATTGTATCAACATGTGTTATCCAACCATCGCCAAGTTTCATTAATGAAGCATTTACCATATTACTGACTTGTCCAAGCTCATATTCGGTTGAGCTTGAAAGATCTCTTCCTCGAATTTCATATACTGTTGAAAATCCACCACTTTTTAGAAAAATAACTCCATTATTTACAAAGCCAATATAAGGTAAATATGAATCAAAACCTCGTTTTTTTTTAAAAAATTTAGACCAAGTAGACCACATTTATATTTTTCCTCGCATATTAATATCTCCAATAAATTTCATTAAAAGTTTTCTTTTAAAATATTTACTTTAGTTGTTGAAGAAATAAAACCATCTGATAAAAAGTGTCGGTAATATATTGAAAAAATTTTTTCATCTTTTGCAAATGCTTTTTGCAAAAGAATATGTGTCAAACTACCAAAAACTATAGTTATTAAAGAAAAATAAAAATTGATACTTGCAAAAAGATAAATCCCAAGTAAAACCCAAAATAATAAATTTCTTACAAACCATTGTGATGGCATGCTTGATAAAACCGATGGTCTTATTAATGATTGATGTACATAACTAACATGCATATCTTCCATAATACTTTCCTCTTTTTAAAATTGAGCACCTAAGAGTGTGCTTACAATTCCTTTAGCGCCAAGAATTATTGCTCCACCTATTACAGTTCCTATTAATCTTCTAAAACCAGCTTCTTTATTATCAGATATTAAAAAAGCATATCCTGCCCACAAAATACCAATTAAAATTAATGAGCCACCAACGTAAAATAAGGATTGCTGAATTTTATCTATTGCTGCTTCCCAAGGTAACCCTGCACCTGAAGCACCATTTGATGAAAATGCTTTAGAAGATAAAATAGACATTTGTAAAACAACGAAACTACGAATAATTTTTTTTAATAACATTTAAATTCTCCTTAATTATTTAATAAATTTCCTTGAATAAATACTCACCATTCAAACATGAAACTTCCAATATTTCTTTAATTCTCCTCCCTTCTTTAGTTTTTTGTATATTAATTACTATATTTATTGCTTCTGCTATCATATCTGGAACAGGAATAAATTGATGTGCCATCAATATTTGTTCTATTTTTTTAATACCAGCCTTTGCATTATTTGCATGAACAGTTGCAATTCCACCACAATGTCCAGTATTCCACGCCATGAGCAGTGTAAATGCTTCTATTGAACGCACTTCACCTACACAAATTCTATCTGGTCTAAATCTCATAATTGACTTCAATAAATCCTGCATAAGTATTTTTTTTGTTGATCGAGCTACAAGTTTATTTTTAATATCACATTGTAATTCTCTGGTATCCTCAATAATAGCCATGCGACAGTTTGAATCAATTTCAGATATTTTTTTTAATATTGCATTGGCAAATGTAGTTTTACCAGAACTCGTTGCACCTACTATCAAAATATTTTTTCTAATTTTTATAACTTCTTCAATAATATTTGATTGACTTAAAGTCATTATACCTAAATCTACATATTCGTTTAATGTAAATATTTTTACTGCTTTTTTACGAATTGAAAAACAAGGAGCAATAACTACTGGTGGTATCATCGCTTCAAATCTTGAACCTTCAACTGGTATTTCACCGCCTACAATTGGATTATCTGCATTAATAATTGTATCTAATGATGATGCCATTGTATTAATAATCATGCTAGCCTTTTCGTAGCGGATTTTTCCGACCATTTCCATACTTTCTCCAAGTTTTTCAATCCATACATTTCCGTCTGGATTCAACATAATTTCAACAACAGAGGGATTTTCTAGATACGGAAGTAAATCATTTCCTAAATCAAATTTTAATCGCTCCCAGTTGTCTTCATGTTTTTTATTAATCATAATATCCTCAATTATATAATTTAATCAGATTATATTTACTGAAAATCCAACGCTAAAATTATAATAAATTGGATCGTAAGCGGCTCTCCAGAATTTATTAGAGCCATATCCTGCTTCACTATCTAAGTTAAAATTTAAGTAATATGTTAGTGGCAATGAATAACCCAAATTAAATCCTCCACCTACTCCGAAATTATTAAAATATTGAATATGTCCTGCTAAACCAAAATAAAATCCCTCTAAATGCTGATCAAACCAATATAATGTTCTTAAATCCGCCCATTGATAACCATTTGCCCATGTATGGCCAATGCCAAAAGAAAAACCAACATTATTCATTATGTCTGCTTTAATATTTCCACCCCAAAAAGGACTAAAATTTCCTGAATCCATATCATTCATAGGAAAAAAAACTGCCGATGTACTAAGTGACATTTCTGAATAGGCCAATGCTTTTTCAGAGAAATTAATTAGATTAAAACTTAATGAAGATATAATTAAATATCTTTTTAAAATACTATTCATATTTTTCCTCGTTTTATTTTTAATTCTGTAGAATAAATGTTATATATAAATATAATCATGAAAGGATATTTGATTATGATAGATCTTATTTCTCTAGTAAAAGAATGTTCTCCACATGTAGCACCAGAAACAATGCTTACAATTATTCGAACTGAGAGTTCAGGAAACCATTTAGTTGTAAATGACAATACAACAAAAACTTCATACAAACCTAAAACAAAAGAAGAAGCTGTTAATTTATCATATGTTTTAATTAAAAATGGACACAATCTTGATTTTGGATTAACGCAAATTAATTTAATAAATGCTAAAAAATTTAAATTAACTTTAAATAAAATTTTTGACCCATGTGAAAATATAAAACATGGAGCAAAAATTTTTACACAAGCATTTTTAAATGCTTCAAAAGTTACAAATAACGAACAATATGCTTTATTAAAGGCATTTTCTACATACAATACAGGAAATCCCCATAAAGGATTTAAAAATGGGTATGTAAATAAAATCATAGAAAATGCCTCCAAAATTAAAGTATCAGACATCGAATAAATTTAATTTTACTTTTTAATTGGTTCTAATATTATGTCTTTACTAACCATAATATTAAATTCATAGCCAGGTCGAATAACTATTGTAGGTTGAATATTCATATTTTTCTGTACAACTTGTCCACTAATAGTGGCAATTTGTGTACCCATTTGACCTGCAATTGTTTGTCCAACTTGCTGCTGAGTTGAAGGGTATGTTCCATTGTTTTGATTATTAGGTTGCGATAATTGTGCTCCAGCACCAATAATTGACATCAGAATTGCACCAGACATCAGACTTGCAAAATGATTGTCAACTTGATCTTCAAAACCTGAATATCCTTCTTTGTCTGTTCCGTTCATTCCTTTTAGTGAAATACTTGAACCATCTGTAAAAATTAATCTATCCCATTGCATTAATAATCTTTTTTGGCCATAAGCAACTTTTGATTCATATTTCCCAAAAATTTTTGTTCCCTTAGGAACTAAAAGAAAGTTACCAGAAACTGAGTCATAAACATTTTGACGAACTATTGCTGTTGCATAACCTGGAAGCTCACTGTTAAGACCTGTCTGTAAAGTAGCTGGAATAACTGAACCTGACATAATTTCAAAAGGAGATTTAGCAGCTTTCTTTTTACTCCCAAGATATATTTCATTATCTTCCATACTTTGTATTGATTTTTCAGCATTAAGTTGTTGATTAATTTTATCAACTTCTGTATCAGACTCTCTAGCTTTTTTTTCACTTTGCTTATCAATAGTTGAAATTTCTTCATCGCCAATATTTTTTTTAACTGTTTCTGGGTTATTTGTTACTTCACTATTTTGATTTGAAACTTGAGTAGTTGAATGATTTGTCTCTTGATTTTGACCAATATAATTTGGCATATTATCCCATTGTGTTGGGGCTTTTGATACTGGAGTATTCGTTGAGTCTGAACTAATATCCTTTTTTTTAACTTCATTTTCCTCTAATTGTTTAGATGCAAAATAACTTGATCCTGCTGCAATACCAATAAACCCGATTGCACCAGCAGCAAAAAATGCTGTAGATATTTTTCTTCTATTAGTAACTACATTTGGTTTATGAAATATTTTATTTTTATCTTCTTCTGTATTACTCATGTTACTATCCTTATTTTTCATTGCTAAAAATACGAGAAAAAATTCCAACAGTACCGACTTTAGTAAAAATTACTTTTTTCTGATTTAATCCTACACCCTGGGTTAATTGTCCTTTATTTAATGAAACATCAACAATAATCCAATTATTTAAAATTCTATAATTCACTTGAGCTTGTGTACCATCATTATCCAAAGAATAAACAGTTGGCATATCAGGTGAGTTAAAAAACTTTTCAGGTAATTTTATAAATGTTTTTTTCCCATCAGTTCTAATCTCTTCTGGTGTCCACGAAGTTGAGTCACCTCTTATTTTATAATTGGATAATGATTTTTCAGGTATATCAGTAAATACTGTTACTAATTTGTTTTCATCTTGAGGATAGTTAAAAGAAATCTTTGAAAAATATTTTTTCTTTACACTTTTTAACTGAATATTATATTGACGTTTATCAGTGAAAATAATCATATTAGATTTTAATTTATTTTCTTTCGGTTTTAATAAAATATGCGCATTTGTATCAGAAGATGTAGAGTTATTAACTTTTACGATCCAACGCTCTGAATCACCTATCTGTATATTAGAAATACTTTCTCCCTTTTCTAATTCTACATCACATATTTGTAAAATAGAACAAATTATTGAAGCTTCACCAACTCCAAAAGCGTAGTAAACAATACCATTTTTAATATAGGGTTTTGATTTTTCAATTTTTCTATATCTATCAAGATCATTTAAATACATATCTTCAATATTATCTTCATTATTAGAGTTATTTTTTCTATTTTTAATTTTTTTTACATTTATTGCTGGAACAATTATTGCTTTATCTTTATTAATTCCTTTTTGTATTTCTTTTGCCTCGGTTTCTTTTTTTTCTAATTCTTTTTTTTGGTCTTCTGATATTTTTTTCATATATGGAGCAATTTGTTCTGGAATATCTGAAGTAACATTTTTTTGCTCTTGAGCATTTGATAATCTAGCAATAAAAAATAATGATATAATTAGTATTTTATTTTTGTTTATCATAATTCACCTCTTTTCACTTAATAAACCTGAGACCAAGAAATAGATTTTATTAATAAACCTGTAGGATTTCTTATATAATCAAGTTCGGAATTTATTTTATTTTTTCCAATATTTAAAATAGCAGTCCATTTTACAGATCCAACTTGCTGTCCATTTTTAGTTGCAACTTCTGTCCAATTTATTTGCCAAGAATCTGAATCTGCTAAAGGTAATACTGAATCAATTTGAACTGAAATACTCATAATTTGGGCTGTTACATCTGGTGGTGTTTTTATCCAATAATCTTGAATAGTATTAAAAGCATTTTGTGAACAATAAACCCGAACTCTTTCCATCATTATTTTTTTTAATTTTCCATCTGTTGTTATAGTCCTAATATCTGTTATAAATTGAGATAATTGATAAATAATAATAGCACTATCAATTTTTGTATTTGCATCGACACGATCTATTTGAATAGGTTGTCCTTGAGATGTTACTTTAACAACGTATGGAACAAATTTTGGTTTAAAAGCTATATTTACAAGACTAATAATACAAATAATGTTTGCTAATACAGATAATATAGATGTTACTTGCCATATTTTTTTATCTCTAATCAATGACCCATATCGCTCATTCCACTCAAATTTTGCTTGAACATACGGCATATAAGGATTTTCATTTTCACTTTTTTTATCAATACCAAGCATTTGTTTACCTCTTAAAAATATTAATTAACTCTTATTTTTTGCGTTAAAAAATCCGTTTTTTGCATTTGAAGAATTTGTTGAAGAAGATTTAAAAAATCCATTATCTGATTTTGGAGCCGATGCTGGAGCAGGTGGTGGTGGTGGCGGTGGAGGTGCTTTTGCTGTAAAAGGTGAAGATTTTATATTATCTTCGTGCATTTTCATTGCTTTATTTGCAATATTATTTGCAGATTTATCCATAGCATCACTAATATTTTCTGCTGCTGTTGAAACTGTGTGTATTGCTGCTTTTGCTGCTGCTCTAGGAGCACTTGGCTGAGTATTTGCTGATTTATCAGAAGCTATATTTGCTTTAAAAGCATTACTAAATGATCTGCCAGCAGCATGGACATGCCCCGCTCCTTTTGTTGCGGCGCTACCAACCATTTTACCAGCGGTTGATGCAAATCCTGCTACTCCTCCCCCTAGAACATTTCCACCAACACCTCCACCGCCTCCGCCACCAATTGCAAGTTTTGTCATTCCAGCAGCTAAACCAGCAATAGCAGCGGCAGAATCCGAACCGCTTGAACCGCTTATTCCGCTTATAAATCCATTGGCAATTTGTGGAATTCTTTTAACTATAGTTGAATATGTTAAAAATGTTGCACATATAATTAAAAGTGAATATAAATTTCCACACAAATTATTTGATTTATTAATTAAATTTAAAATTTCATCGCTTATATTTATACCGACTGAAATTACTAAATATGAAAAGAATATTTTTACGCAAACATTAAATGAATATCTTAAATATCCAAAAGCATATTGTTTTGTAAATTGAGAACCAGCAAAAGCAAGGAAAAAACATCCACCAAACATTAATAGATATGCTTCCAGTTTTGTTATTAATAATTCCCAAGCTATTGATAAAAAACAGTACATTAATACTACAATTGTGAAGGCAAGCATTAATGAAGTAAATGGAGACTTGAAGATTGCTTTATCCGAATCGCTTATTATTGCTGAAATAATTGAAAGGCCAGAATCTACAATACCAGTTGGGCTGAGACGATTCAAATTAGCAATTCTTGCTCCAGCAATTTCAAACGAAGCTAATACTCCTGTATTTGGATCAGTTAAATAAGGTAACCATTGCATTAAACTTACAAATCCGCCTAAAAAAATAACTTTATATATAAAACTATTTAATATTTGCTTGATATCATCTTTCTTTAGAACGCAGTTTATTCCAAAAATAATAATATCAATTATTGCTAAGTATAAAAATAACGTCATCGCCATTTGTTCAGCTTTTGTCTGCCATGTTCTTGCAATATTAAAGAAAGTATCATGTATACTATCAAATACTCTGAAAAAATCATTTGCAGTTGCTTCTGTAGAACTTTGAGCAAAAATATCTTTAAAAGAGCATAATACGATTAATATTATTAGATATTTTATAATTCTCATCATCAAAATCCCCATATAAATAAAGCTTTTTTATTAATTTTATTTAGTTTTATAATACCAATATATCTTGAATCTAATGAATATTTAACACCATTTGAAAATACGAAAACCTCATCATCTAACAAGAATTTACTAAATCCATTTTTTAGATGATAAAGCTTTCTTCCATCTCTATCATAATCATATAAATTTGAGTTTTTGATTATAGTTCCATTAACTATCAATTCATTTAAATTTATTTCTATTTTATCCCCACTAGTTCCTATAACTTTTTTAATAAATTCAGAATATTTTCCATAGCATTTTCCATTTTTAATTTTTGACAAATATCCCCTAGAGTAATACAAATCATAAAATTTTTCGTCTGGACAGAAAGTTACTATGTCCCCATTTTTAATTATAAATGAATAATTATACATGATATAAATACCCCTAGGCATACTTTCGGTCACATTAATTCCAAAGCTGATTCCAAATTCATAAACAAAAAAATAAAATGTAATAATAAAAATAATTGTTAAAATTAATTTTTTCATATTTTCCTTATTTTATATTATAAATAATAGGCTTATTATTAAATTTTGAAAAATCATCTAATTGTTTTCCCCAACAATAATTATTATTATTTAAATCTATTCCACATATGTAATTGGAATCAGTGACAGATATTGAACTAAATTTTATATTATCAATCTTTACAGGTATATTTGAGATTAATGAATTTTCATTTCCTGTATTATTACCCCAACAATAAGCTGAATTATCAAG
>NZ_WFLM01000002.1:600000-784863 GCF_009208775.1 Silvanigrella paludirubra
CAACAAAATCATATTCAAACGATTTCGGAACGGCTTAAAGCATTAGAAAATCTACCAGCAAAACAAGAAGCATTACAAGAAAAAATAATGGATTCATTTGATAGAGCTACTTTTTTTATTCAAAATGCTTCACAGGATCTTGTTCAAGCAAAAACAAATATCGTTAATATTCAAACAGATACCATTGAAAGTTCAGGTACAATAGAAATAGCTGAATTTATGCGAAATTTTCTAACAACAAATCTTTTAGCAAAACAAATTCGTTCTGTTCTTTATAGTGCCATTGAAGATAAATTAAATTCAAAAGACGCTGAAATACACTTATCTAAACTTCAAAAAAATCTTCAAATCGTCCAACATCAATTTGCACAAATAAATTTTAAATTAGAAAAATATAATTTAAAAATAGATGATAGTATTTGGAAACCTTATGCCCCAGAACTTCAAACAGCTGAAGTAACAGAACATTGCACTGCAGAAGAGTTTTATCTAATCATAAAATTATCCCAAAAAATTGGTATATTTGAAGAAAGCGAAAAAATTAAATCACTTGTAATCGGTGAAATTTTACCTTCAATTTCATTTTTTAGTAAAGAAAAATCAGCTTGGATAGTAAAACGCAGAGCTAAGGTTATTGTTTTAAAACCAAGTTAAAAAAAATTATTGGTTAATCTTAATATGCAATTTTTATTTTCTATACCCTTTTTTAATCTCTTTTATCTCTAAAAACTAGATCAAAGTTTAAGATAACACTTTTTTTAATTCTTCATTATATAAAAATTTAGGAAGATTTGAATGTGTTACTTCTGTATTTGTATCAAAAATAATTTGAGATGCATCATTTGGTGATGTAATGGGAACTATTTTTGATTTTGATCTTAATAAAGATGGTGGGGGCGGAGGAAGCTTAAGACTTGAACCGCTTGCTGGCAAGTTTGAAGATAAAGAATAGGAGGAACTACTTATTGAAGCATTAATAGAAGCGTTATCTGGTGATGTTTTATTAATTAAAACATCACAACTTTGATTAGAGTAAAATTGAAACATTTTATTTAATGTATCAATATAAAATTTCTCAATTTTTAATTTATCTTTTTCAAGGACAAAAGCACCCTCTAATTTTTTATTTAATTTTCTTTTGAATTCATCCATGCTTAAAGATTCAATTTCTTTATATTTTTTTGAGTTTTCAGTTATATTTATTCCCCAAATATAAGAATATATTTGACTTAAATCACTAGCACTAATTTTACTACTTTGATTCTTTTGTTTCTTTTGATTGTTTAGATTCCTTTGATTTAGTAAAAAATCTATAAAAAATTCAAGAGTTAGTACTTTTATTCTATTTTCATTATTATTTTTATTTATGCTAGTTTTGGGATTATCAAAATGAAAAATTGGTAAATTAAGCTTTAATTGATATCTAATAGATAAATATCCAATAATAATATTAAATATGCTTCTTTCATCTAGACTTGAATAATTTTCATCCTGTCTAATAAATAAACCCAATAAAGCATTTTTAGATAATCCAAGCAATAACTCATTAAATAAATCTGCTTTAGCTTTAATTTTCGCATTTTTTAATAAATTTGAACGCAATTGATCAATTTTAATAAAATAAGCTCCATTTTGAGCCCTATCAGAATTATGATCACCTAACCACCATTTTGCATCTGTTATTGCATTTTGTCTAAAAACGTATTTCCAGCCTTTATTCTTTAATGCATGTAAATTATATATAAAACCTATGTTTTCTGTGCACTTATAAACGGTCATATTTCCATCAGGCCTTAAAAGTGTTGTGCATATTTTTTTGTAAATTCTGTATTTTTATTTGTAAACCGATTTGAATTAACAGTTCTTGTAGATGTTAACTGAGTGCTTGGATCATAAATTTTTGTTCTATCTTTAGTGCCAACCGATTTTCTTCCTAAATGCCTTATGTTTGGAAATTCTAAATTATAAACTTCGTCTTTAATTTGCTGCATTGGAACCATTCTTACAATTCCAGAGCATTTCGCAATACTTTCAAGGGCAAAGATTGACTTTCCTACAATACTATTCGTTATATTTTTCGTCAAAATAAAGTCTTTTAAAATATTTGAAGGAAGATCCAAACCAATTTCTTTGAGTTTTTCTTCAATTTTCAATTTAAAATCAATATCATTTGGATAAATATAATCAACTATATAGGGGCCAGGAATATAAGGAATACCATAAGATGTTGCTGAAAAAAGCATTTCATGGAGAGTATGATCGTACCCAATAGACATCCAAGTAATATATGCTAGTTTTATAATGTTTTGATATTCTAAATCTTGTTTTTTATTTTTTATTCCTAAAAACACAAGTGCTGCCATTGAAAGGGAATAATCCATCGTACCAGATATTCCACATATAATTGGAAGACAAAGCTCTTTTGCAATTTCTAAATATTTTTGAGCATCTTTATTTGCTGGATTACTTATATATTCATAGGTAAGAGCTCCAGAAATATAGGAAATGGGTCTTTTTGAGTTTGGTGTATTTCTAATATCTTTTTTTAAATCCCCTGTTAATGCCATTGCTTCTCTTTCGCTAATGACAACATCAAATAATTTGGGGCTATAAGAGTGAAATTTTTTGTCAGCTATATCTTGATATGAAGCAATATCTAAATTATTTTTTCTTTCCAAATATATATCATCGTTATCAATTCCTTGCCTTAAAAAAACGTTTAAAGAGGCGGCTGGACCTGTTTTATAAACTGGTATCTTCTTTTTAGTATTTTCGCAGCGATGATTTAAATATTGAGCATATTCAACATTAATACACCAGTCATCCATATTTAAATTATATTTACTTTTAATGATTTTATTTAGTTCTTTAATTAAAATTTCATTTTGAATACAAGAATTCATAAAACCCATTAATTTATATACAAAAAATAACCTATGCCTGAATTCTATAAAATTCTCTTGTCCTATAAATTTATTTTCAAAATAAAGAATCCAAGTTTGTGGAGTTGAACCAGCATTTCCAAAATATTTATTACTTGCTCCATCACATGTTACATAATCTTTAATAGTTTGAATTAAATATTTATTTTCTGTCGTTAATATTTGATTTAAATTTAGATTTTTAATTTTTGTTAAAGTTACATTGTCTGTTTTATTTTTTTTATCACGTTTCTCCATATAATCGTTATAAGCCTTTAATATGCAATAATATCTATCACTTATTTTTCTTGAAAATTCGAGCAAAACATTTTTATTTGAATCATTGTTATTAATATACATATCAGTAGCTGCACTTACAACAACAGAATGTAAATTTTTATTTGCATCTATATAGGTTTCTTTATAATCAACTGTATTTATTTTATTTTTATTATTTGAATCCAATGTAAAATCAATTTTGTGATATTCAAATGAAATTTTATGATCCCGAAATTTTTTATAAGGATTGAACAATTGGAGATGCATATTATTCTCTTTTTTATTTAATTATTTAATATAAACACATAACTATTTAAGTGATTTAATATTTATATGTTAATTTACTTTATCATATAATTTTACATAGACAATAGCTGTATTTTTAAATAATAATTAATTATTTAAATAGATTATTTAAAATAGTAAATTTAAATTATAAAATAATTATTTAATATTTTTTTTTAATTTTATCATTAAAATCAATTATTATATATAAAAAATTTTAAGCAAATATTTTTATTATATTTTTTAAATGTATTATAATAATAAACACTTTCATTTTAAAGTCTGGGGTTCGAAAATGCGCCTAAAAAATAAGCAAAAAATAAAATTATTTTTTATAACCGTTTTATCTTTTATTTTTATATCAAATTTAAATAAAAAAAATGCTGATTTTAAAATGAATAATATATTAGAGAATAAAGAATTTATTCAAAATATTCAGAATATTCCTATTTCTGTAATAGCCCCTGCTTCAACATTAGAGAATGAAAAAATTCAATATCTTCAAAATCAAAATATTCTGGACTTAAAACTTCCTAAAAACTTATCGAGCCAATTAATTCCTTTTCATTCCAATACAGATGAAGAAAGATTTGATCAAATAAAAATGGCAATAAATGATAACTCTAAAATTATTTGGTCTTTAAGAGGCGGTTATGGTTCTGCTAGATTATACGAAAATCTTTTAAAATTAAAAAAACCAAATCAAAATAAAATTTTTATTGGATATAGTGATTTAACATTTTTACATTTATTTTTTATTCAAAATTGGAATTGGAAAACAATACATGGATCAACATTATCAGACCTATTTAACAAAGAAAAAGACCCTAAAAATTTTTCAAATATAGTTGAAATAATTTCAGGAAATATAAAAGAAATAACTTATACAAATATTGAGCCTTTAAATGAGCTAGCTAAATCATCTCAAGAGGTATTCGGAAAATTAGTTGGAGGTAACTTAGAAATTTTATCTAGTAGTTTAGGAACAAATTGGCAAATAAACGGTAAAAATAAAATTATATTTATAGAAGATATTGGTGCTAAAGGATATGTTGTTGATAGAAACTTAATTCATTTATATCAAGCAAAAATTTTTCAAAATGCAAAGGCTATATTACTAGGCTCCTTTACAAATAGTGACGAAAATATTGAATTTACAATTAAACGATTTGCAAATGAAGTGAATATCCCAGTTTTTAAATCAAATCAGTTTGGTCACGGAAATAAAAACTATCCCCTTGTTTTAAATGAAAATATAACAATATCACCCCAAAAAAAAATCATCACTCTTAATTTGGGCGATGATTTTAAAAATATTTTAAAGCCAAGTAACGATGGTTATATGGCTATTAGATAACTTTTATATTAATTAGAGTTTTGGCCTTTGGCATCATTACCTTGACCTTTGGCATCATTGCCTTGACCTTTGGCATCATTGCCTTGACCTTTGCCATCATTACCTTGACCTTTGCCATCATTACCTTGACCTTTGCCATCATTGCCTCGACCTTTGCCATCATTGCCTTGACCTTGTCCACCACCTTGTCCACCACCTTGTCCACCACCTTGTCCACCACCTTGTCCACCACCTTGACCACCACCTTGACCGCCGCCTTGTCCTCCGCCGCCACCTTTTCCACCAGAACCACCGCCGCCGCCACCTTTTCCACCAGAACCACCGCCACCGCCGCCACCGCCGCCGCCGCCGCCGCCGCCGCCGCCGCCGCCGCCTGGTCCTGCAAAGATTTGAGTGCTAGTAAAAGCCACAACTAATAATACAGCAGCAGCAAACATATTTTTATATTTCATGCTCATCTAGTTTCCCCCTTATATTTAGTAGAGCAGCTAAGGGGATCGGAAATCATACTTGAAACTTTAATTTCAGTTTATTTAGAGCTCATTTTATTGTTACTTAAATTTTTCATTAAAAAATGAAACATTACTTTTTTTTTTTAAGGAAGCTATATTTTAGATTATAATATGAGTGCTCTCATAACATTTCTTGAACCCGTTAAAGTACAATGAAATTTTTTGATAAATTCAAAATGTTTTTTGTGCAATTACTTTTTGTAATTTAGATATATTTTTAAATACTTTAAAGACTTTTATCTCTTTAAAAAACAATAGTATTTTGATCTAAAATTATAGAAAAAATATTTTATATTCAATTATTATAATATTAAAATTAAATATTTTATAAATAAAAAAGCATATATTGAACTATTAAATAAAGAAATTAAAATTTAGTAATATTAAATACTTTAAACATTTATAAGATTTAATTTATTAATCAAAAAATTCTTTTACTTTTAATTAAAATAGATTTATTATAATTATAGAGCACTTAAAATATTAAGTGTAATTGATAATAGTATTATCTTTGTTTGTATAATTAAAAAAAATTACAAACTAAGAACATAAACGAGGTTAAAAATGATGGCTCTAATTTTTTTGGTATTTTTATTATCTATAGTTTTTACTTTATTTAATAAAGAAAAAATAGCAATTTTATTTCTTTTTATAGGGATAGTATTCATTTTATTAATGCTAAAATATCATATGACCGACCCTTTAAACCTTGTATTTTAAAACGAAAAGGAATAAAAAATGAAAAATATCGAAAAAAATCTAAATTGTTTTTTTATATTAGCTTTATGTAGCATGATATTGGGAGCATTTATTTATCAATTTATATATAAAGAAGCTCCTTGTCCCTTATGCCTTTTGCAGCGTTTAGGAATGATTGCAATCATATGCGCAGGACTACTAAATTTAAAATTTGGGATAAAACCAAAATTTTATGCTCTAGCTCTTATAGGAGCACTTTCAGGAGCTGCCGTTTCAATAAGACAGATATTATTGCATATTGCCCCTAATTCAACACCATTTGGTTCCCCTATGATGGGATTAAGTCTTTATACATGGGCATTTATTACATTTGTTGTCTCTATAATTGGAGTTTCATTTTTACTTTTTCTATACGATCCTAAAAAACACCAAAATTCAGAAAAAGTGATTATGAATAAACTTACCAAATTTACTTTTGCCTTTGCTTTTATTATTGTGAGTTCAAATTTGATCTATACATTATTTCATTGTGGTTTGGGTTTTTGTGAAGGTTAATTTGAATTTTATTATACATATTAACCTTCACGCATAAGATCTCGAAAGTGATTCACCTCTAATTTGTACTTTTAATTTACTTACAAATAAATTATTTAAAATTTCAACCCAAGCATATTCATTTATATTATTCTTTTTATTATATAGAATATTTAAAATACTGAGTTCTGTTTTTATACAATTAATTTGCATAGGATAAAAACCATGGGGCATATTATTACGATTTAAAGAAATAAATTTATGAATTCCTGTAATAAAAGCAGTTCTTGCCTCAGAAGGAATATTTGGATATTTTCTTATTAAATGACCTGCCAATGTATTTACATTAGCGTGCGAAAAATCAATGTCTGAACCAATTGAGCTAGGTATATAATTATTAAAAATACTTATTGCTGATCTAAAATAAGTCAATTGCCCGGTTGTTAAAACATCACCCGAGAGCCATGATAACATTGCTTTGATATTTGGACTATTTGCTGATGTAAGACGAACTGGTTTTTTTAATGCATCTCCTGGTATGACATATTTTTCATAATTTTCTGCCGCAAGACCAAATACAAATAGAGATAAATCCGAATCAGCCCAGCATAAAAAACCATTATAATTTATTTCAGGCGTCTCATCGTCTTTGAAACCACTTGGATCGACAACGGCTCCTGAAGTATCAAGAAAAGGTTTTAATGGCTCTAATGTTTTAACAATATTATCAAATTTATCATTACTACCTAGACCATAAACTATACTATCAAAAGCACCTAAATCTAAATTACATGAATCATCTTTTATATGAATTTTTTTATTTATTTCATCATACTTAAAAACAATATTTTCTCTATTTTTATATTTATGGTACCTTACTCCATTAATATTGTATGGTTCGTCTTTATATGGAGTCCCTTCTAAGTAAGCAAGGCTCCCCCCTGAAAGCCAAAGTTCTAAATTCCAACCTCTCGCACGAGCAGCAGCTGCTGCATCTATCGCTGCATTCGAGCCTATAATAGCAACTGTAGGCATTGAATCTTTATCTTTAATTTCATTTAATTGTTTTTTGCGATTTAATAAATAATTACCAGTTGGCGCACCTCTTGCTGGAACGTCCAAAACAGTTTTTTTATGATGCAATAAAATAGGAACACAATCTCTCACAAATTGATCCATATGAAGCACTAGTGGGAAATTAAATTTGTGTTCTTTATTAATATCTTTTAGTCTTAATAATTCTTCATTGAGTTGTTTTATACTATCAAGTGTACGTGGCTCACCAGCACCAGCCATAAAGTAAACACGATCTGTATAAATAAAACTTAAAATATTTGAATCTTTCTTTTTATAAGTTATTCTCCACTTTTTAGATTTAGGAACATCTATATCCAAAAGCTCTGTATTTTCAACTAATGTAACATTTCCTTGTATGAATTTTTTGCAAAGTTTTTTAATTTTTTCATGCACTAAATTTGCAAATTTTTTTCTTTCTGTAAATTCACTATTCCCACCAAATTGAGTATAATTTTCACTTGGAAAAGACGTTTGCAAATCGGTATGGTTTATAAAAGGAATTGCTAATCCACGTTCTTCTGCCCATGGACTTTTCATTCCTATTACGGTTGCTTTTGAACTATCTTGTGCATTCATTGTGTCTAAAAAATAAGCCGTTGCAGCGCTTGCTCCAATAAAAAGAGTTTCTGTTGTTTCTTCTGATAAAACACTTGAATTCATTATATTTGAAAGTTTAGAACCTAATTTGAAAAGTAGATTTGAACCATTAGAATCTATGGAAGGTGGATTTGAACCATTTAATAGATAGGAATTAAAATGTTTATTAATATAATGTGCAATTAATTCGATTTGCTCATCATTATCAGCTCTTACTTCACCATGACGAAAATTATCATGCTTTAAGTTATATAGACATCTTTTAACTCTCTTAGAGAATATTTTTGTTTTTTTTCCATGACTTAGTTCAAGCTTAGAAACCATTTTAGAAACAATAACATCTAAATTTCCAGAAAACTTTAGCATGACCTTTCTCCATTTTAGAAAAGATTGAGTTAGATAAGCATACCAATAATAAATTTAGAATAGTTCTAAATTTATTACAAGTACATTTAATGGTTTTTTATTTTAAAAGAGTATTATAATAATTTTATTAATATATATTATATAATTTATTATATTTTAATTATTTTAATAATTTATATAATATGTTTTTCTAAAGGATATTTTATTCAATTTCATCTTAATTGGTAGGTAGAGACATGACTTTTATTTCCTTTCAAATAAAGTAATTCATTGCCATGAAACCCCTGCAGAACCGGACTTGTGGTTTTCCCACATCCGGCTCCCAGAGATGATATTCATTGCGTAGGCTTCGATTTATAAATATTTACCGTTATTCTTGGCTGCGGTAATGGAGTACTCTGCAAATAATTCATAAAGGTCGACCAATCAATGCTCTTCCTCTGACTTCTGCGATTTATCCATTTAAACATTAGAGAAATAACTTGCTTATAAAATTGTTTCAAACATCTATAGTTGCCACTTAACCCAAAGTAATTATAATGACCTGTAAGTTTTGCTTTTAATATAGGAATCCACTCATTAAATGAAATCTTTGCACGTGCGATTCGCAACCATTCTTTTATCGTTTGTAACTTCCTACGTAAATTTTCTTTACTAGTTTTATGCCCTATTACAGTTAAGCCAAAACGACTTTTCTTCATAAAATGCGTAAAACCTAAGAAATTAAAACTGGAAAGATTAGTTTTGTTTCGTTTATGTTTTTCAAAAGCCTTCTTGCCAAATTCAATAAGTTGTGTTTTATCTTCTGAAACTTCAAGGCCAAATTTTGCAAATCTTTCCCTTAACTCAGTAAGGAAACGCTCTGCATCTTTTCGACTCTCAAAGGTAACAACAAAATCATCACAAAAACGAACAAGTTGCATATAATTGCGACTTGTTGACCTAAATTTCTTTTCAAACCATAAATCAAGTACATAATGAAGATAAATATTTGATAATAATGGACTCAAATTTCCACCTTGCGGTGCACCCTTATCACTCTCTATAAATAATCCATCTTCTACTACTCCCGATTTTAGAAATCTCTTAATAATCCAAAGAAAATTTGGGTCACTAATTCTTTCTTCTAAACAACGAAGTAGCCAGTAATGACTTACGTTATCGAAAAATTTTCTTATATCTACCTCAACAACAAAGTTCACAGGCTTTGTCATCACTGTCTGATTGAGCGCAATAATAGCTGTATGACAACTTTTATTTGGGCGAAAACCATGCGAACAGTCTAGGAAATCTTGCTCATAAATAGACTCAAGTATATTCTTGACTCCTAATTGAACTAGCTTATCTTCTGTTGAAGGAATTCCAAGCCCTCGCTTCTCATCTTTTCCAAGCTTTGGGATATAAACCCTCTTCACTGGTTTAGGACAATAAGTTTGGTTCTTCATTTTCAACACAAGTTCTTCTATATTACTCTGTAAATTACTCGCGTAATTTTCTAAAGTAACATTGTCTATCCCACAGGCTTTGTTCCGTTTCAATTCACCAAATATTGAGCACAACAAATCTTTATTGATATGATGAGCTAATGATGTAAATTTTAACGCTTTATCCACCTTTGCCTTTGCAACTATTTGAGGAAATTTATTGTTCACCTTCATCTACGCCTCTGTGTACATATTAAAGCCAATCGTATTTCCCCAATCATCATCTCCGCTGCCCCTTCCCCATGTGTTTGGCTTTCCCAAACTCCGAGTACATACGAACAGCTCCGACTTCCGTTTACTTATCAATGCGCCCTTATCTTTACTGACTTGTCCACATCTACTCTCAGAAACTCTGAAAGAAATAAACGGATCTCCCAAGTTCACGTAATAACCATCTTGTATCATGCAACTGCCTTAGACCCCGGTGGACTCATATTTACTCGCCAATCCGTAAATAAGAATGTTGTTTTCCGCAAAAATGATAACGTCAACTTCCACAATAATGGATATTTCGAGGCTCAATACATTCAAGTCTGTTGTAGCCTGATACATCGCTCGCAATGGCTTCAATTAATTTGTTACCTTATTAATTGCACTGCTTACTTCCACGCTGATGGCTAATCTTTACGTGGATGAGATTCGCACTCACTGGTTCTTACGCACTTCTCTTGGCGCACCATTTTTGTTACCTTTTATTAAATAAATTAATGGTATGCTAATATGTTTGACATTCTTTTTGAATATGTAAATAGTAAAAATCCAAGTTAATATTTCTTTTTTTTATAGAGGTAATTCATGATTAAATCAATTAAATATTTATTAACGATAAGTATCATTTTGCAATTTGGAAATTCATATTCTCAAAATGTAAGTTTAAATGAACAAGAACAAATTGAAGATAAATGTAGAGAAAGCATTGAAAATATGCTAGCAAATAATCAAATAATGAATGCATTTGAAAATAAAAATTTAAATACGGAAACTATTATGAATCAATGTATGCAAAATGCATTAGAGGTTGCTTTTTTTAATAGCTATAATACTATAAATGATACTCAAGATTTATATAAAAATACTGTTAGAGCAATTTATATTAAATTAAATGAATATAGAAATTCATCCGATAATGAAACAAGTAAGAAATATTTATGCTTCAATTGGCAATTATTTGCATTAAGTTTAGCAGCAAGAAAAGATGAAAAATTTCTAAAGAGAGCTTTAATCACAGCAAACAATATATTAGTAAGAGATTGCAAAAAGTAAATGAATAATTAAATTTCTAAAAACATTCATTATAAATAATAGATTCTATTAATTCATTAAATTCATTTACTTTTTCTTTATTATCTGAATTTATAGCGTACGTATATGATATATTTTGATCTGGAAGAAAAGACATTTTCGAGGAAAATCCAAAAACTCCTCCTGTATGCATATATTCACTTGTATTAAATTTAAAATTGTAAACATCAAAAATAGCAAAACCATAATAATCATTTACTCTATTATTTATGTCTACCCTTGAAATTAATTTATTAAATTGACTATCATTCAATAATAACTTATTATTTGTAAATAAAGTTCTTAGAAATTTATTTAAATTTATAGTATTTGCAATCATTCCGCCAGCAGAACTTGCTTGAGATAAACTAAAATATTTCACATCAAATCCGTTGGGTGAAAGAATTGAATATCCATAAAAATATCCCGCCATCAAATTCTCAAGCTCAAAATTGGGAATTTCATTATTTGGCAAGTGCTCAACAAAAAAAGTTTGATTTAAACTTAACGGAATTAAAATTCTATTTTTTAACTCCTCTGATATTGAATTCTTAGTTACATTTTCAATTATTTTTCCAAGTAAAATATAATTTGTGTTAGAATATTCCCATCTTTCACCTGGTTTAAAATTTAAATTATCATGAACCACTAAATCTAATAATTCTTCTTTTGTATAATGATGGCTTGGTTGTGATAAAAACTTTGGTGGAATAGGATTTATATCTTTACCTAAGTAATTATTTATTCCGCTTGTCATATTTAATAATTGAGAAATTTTAACCTCACTCCATTTTGGATATTCGATTGGAAAATACTTAAATAAGGAATCATTAATTGATATTTTACCCTCTGATTCAAGTTGCAATATAATCACTGCAATATATAATTTTGTGTTACTACCTATTCTATATAAGCTGTTATTTTTTGTTTTTATTCCATTTATTGATTGTAAACCACTATTAAATGTTATTTCACTCCCATTATTATATTTTGGACACTGCATTGTAAATGATGTTCCTGTACTTGAATGATCATTCTTATTAAATTCATCGATCTTTTGCTGGATTTGACTAATTTCTGTTTTCATTGTTGTATGACTGCATCCAATAATAATATTTAAAAATATTAAAAAATACAAATATTTTAAATTTGAGATAACTTTTATTAAAATCATTTACACCTCTTTTAAAAAATAAATAATATAAATTAGAATCATTTTGTCAATTTTTAACTTAAATAAATTTTATAATAATTTATTTAAATTTATCTATAAAATAATTAAATGCACAAAAAATACAAATTTTATAGATAATCTTATTGATAAAATTAAATATTCAATGTAAATTAAATCAAATTTTAAAACCCAGATTTAAGGAATCTACATGAAAATAAAATATTTTTTTATTTCGATTATTTTTTTATTTTTAGAAACAAATTCATTTGCATTAATTAATTCTTTTAAAATTGATAATTCAAAACTTCTTGTAAATGAAATTTTTAAACCAATTTATGGAAAAAATGGAATTGTGGTTACTGAAGAAGAGATTGCATCAAAAGTGGGAGCAAAAATATTAAGCCAAGGAGGAAATGCAGTCGATGCCGCAGTGGCAGTAGGCTACGCTCTTGCTGTTACATTTCCAGAAGCCGGCAATATTGGAGGCGGTGGCTTCATGATGATTTGGCTAAATAAAGAAAAAAAAGCGATTGCTATAAATTACAGAGAAAAAGCGCCAAAATTAGCAACACGCGATATGTTTTTAAATAAAAAAGGAAATGTAAATGATGACCTAATTGATAAAAGCCATTTATCAAGTGGAGTTCCTGGAACCGTATATGGACTAAATTATGCATTAAAAAAATATGGATCACTGCCCCTGACAATTGTCATGAAACCAGCCATAGACCTTGCCCGTAATGGTTTTCCTGTAACTCATGCATTTTCAAATTCAATAGAAGAATCAAAGGATTTATTATTAACAAGCTCTGAATCTAAAAAAATATATTTTAATAGTAATGATGAAGCTAGAAAAACAGGTGAATTATTTATACAAACAGATCTTGCAAATACTTTAGAAAAAATTTCAAAAGAGGGAACAAAAGCATTTTATCAAGGAGAAATAGCAAATAAAATAGTTCAGGATATGAAAGAAAATAATGGTATAATTACTTTTGAAGATCTTGCAAATTATAAAGCCGAAGAGATGACTCCAATTTTTGGAAAATATAGGGGTTTTAATGTCATTTCCGTTCCTCCTCCAAGCTCTGGCGGCGTAACATTGATTGAGATGTTAAATATTTTAGAAAATTTTGATTTAAAAAATGTTCCTTTAAATAGCGCTAAATATTATCATATCATGACTGAAATTATGAACTATGCTTATCATGATAGAAATAGCCAACTAGGAGATCCAAATTTTATAAAAAATCCAATTCAAAAATTAACTTCAAAAGAATACGCCTATAATGTTTTCAAAAAAATAAATTTAATAAGACATACACCATCATCAAAAATTCAAACAGATGGAATTAAAATAGCATCGGATCAATCAGGTAACACAACACACTTTTCTGTAATTGATAAAGATGGAAATATGGTATCAAATACATACACATTAAATTTTTCTTATGGAAACGGTAAAACTGTGAAAGGCACAGGATTTTTATTAAACAATGAGATGGGAGATTTTACTGCAAAAGTTGGTGTACCAAACTCTTATGGACTTATTCAAGGAAAAGCAAACGCAATTGAACCTCAAAAAAGACCTTTAAGTTCAATGACACCAACTTTATTATTGAATGAAAATTTCGATCCCATTCTTGCTACGGGAGCACCTGGAGGAAGTAGAATTATAACACAAATATTCAATGTATTAGTTAACTATATTGATTATAATAAGAATATTGCTACAGCAACTTCAAAAGCTAAGTTTCACAGTCAATTATGGCCTGATGAAATTTATTATGAAGATGGAATAAGTCCAGATACTTTAGAAAAATTATCTAAAATGGGACATAAATTAAAATTAGGACACCCCTATGGCTCGGTACAAACCGCTGAGCAAAAGAAACAAAACCAAATTTATTTTGGATTTGCTGATCCTAGATCAGAAGGAGATGGAGCAATAGGAGTATTTAAAGAATAAATATATTATTATATTTATTCTTATTTATTTAATCTGTAATTATTTATTTTATATTTAAATAATAAAATAAGGATACGAAAAATAAAACCCAAATAAAAATTATTCTTACACTCATTATATAACCTATATTATTGTGAAATATTAGAAATAGGATATTTTATTTTTTGCATAATGAATATTTTCAATTTTTGTTTTGGCTTTTGTTTGATCTCCCTTTGCTTCCATTTTTGTTTTTGAAAAAATAAATATCCCACAAGAAGTAATAGTGATAAATAATTTAATAAATGTAAATATAGTCATGATATCACCCACTTAAATTAAAGAAAAATCTTAATATAATAAGAGACTTGGAAGGCTAGTAACAAGGGACTAGCACGTTTTACACCAAATTGACTAATCAGTCAATTTGATTTTTCCTTTACTGAAAAAAATATTTTTTTTATTCATTTTTAATAAAATAAACAAACACAAGGATAATAGTTTATTAAATAAAACTATTTGATAAATTATTAATATGATTTTTTTTGATTATTATCCATAATAAATTACAATTATAAAATAGAAAATGAACACCAATTCAATTTTTTCAGAAATTAGTTTTTTTAATTTCTAATAAAAAGCAAGTATTTTTATTAGTTTCATCTATATGAATATTTGCACCATATTTTTGTAAAATATGGCGACAAGAACTTAATCCCAAACCCAATCCAATAGATTTTGTAGTAAATAATGGTTCAAAAATTTTATCACATATATCCTTTGGAATTCCATTCCCACTATCTGTGACTTTTATTTGAACTATTCTTTCATTTAAGTCTTCCCATGATATTTGTAACCATGCGTCTTTTGTTTTTTCTACAGCATCACAAGCATTTTTTATTAAATTCACTATGACCTGAAAAAAATTACTGTATCCTATCCATACACAAGTATCTTGATTACCTAATAATTCTTTAATAATTACTTTTTTTTCAAGTGAATAATATTTACAAATTTCAATTGCTTCCTTACAAATATTTTTTAAATTAAAAAGATTTGGTTTTTCGAATTCTTTATTTTCAATTATATTATTATAGTTTTTGATCGTATTTTTTATAGAATTAGCACCCTTTTCTAAAAGTTCTAATGCAGTTTCTATTGAATAATTAGAGTTTAAAGCATCTTCTTTTTTTAATATATCTGAAGCTATAAAAATAGATGTTAAATAAGTATTAATATTATGTATAATTCCTGAAGCAAAAGTATCAATACTATTAAATTTTTCCGAATTTAATAGCATGGATTCAAGTCTTGCAATTTTTTTCCTTTCCTCAAATTGAGAAATCGCAATATCTATTACAATTTGCATTTCTCTCTCTTGAAAAGGCTTTAAAATATAACCAAAAGCACCTTCTATTTTAGCTCGTTGAAAAGTAGCTGGATCTTGATTTGCCGTTAGAAAAACAATAGGAACTGCTTTTTGTTCCAGAATTTTTTCTGCCGTTTGGATACCATCAACTTCCCCTTTTAAATGAATATCCATTAATATAAGATCTGGCTCATGCAAAAAAAACATCATAATTGCTTTCATTGCATTATCTGAAATTCCTACTACTTGATATCCCATTTCTATTAAGGTGTCTTCTAAATTTTTTGCTAAAATGATTTCATCTTCTACAATAAGAATTTTTATAGATGTTGTATTCATAAATCAGCCTTTTTTAAATAAATTTGTAAACTTACTCCACCTTCTCCATTCCAAATACTTCTGCCATCAAGCTGTTTAATTAATAAACGAATCATTTCGAGACCAATTGAGGAACCTTTTAAATTTTCAATATTTGAACAACCAATTCCATTATCTTTTAGAGCTAATAAGCTATCATTTAAATTATTTTTCCATTCAATTTCAATAATACCGTTATCTCTATTTTCAAATGCATATTTAATTGAATTTGTTATAAATTCATGAACTATTAAACCAACTGGTAAAGCTTTTTGGATTGATAAATTTATTTTTTGTGAAAAATTTGTTTTAAACTCTATTTTATTATTTATTAATAATGAAGATGTATTTCTTATAATAGAAGAAATATATTTACTAATATTTACTTCTCCATAAATATTAGTTTGATATAACAATTCATGTAGCGATGAAATTGCTCTAACTCTACTTTTCATCTCTTTTAAAACATCTATAACTTTATTATTATCTGATTCTTTTATTTTCCAATCAAACATAGCATTTAAAATTGCCAAATTGTTTTTTACACGATGATGTACTTCACTAAGTAAAACTTCTATCTCTTTATTCTTTTTAGATAAACTTAAATTATCATTTGTCAATTTTAAAATATAATTAGATCTAATTGTAAGTAATTTATTTCTTAATTCATTTGCTAAAATTAAATCTTCAGAAGTCCATTCATTTGATTTAAATTTAATTTCTTGTAACCAGGTCTGAAATGAATTTCTAGGATTTAATGTGCCATCTGTTTTGACTTCTAAAATATTTGGATCGCCACTCCATTTATATGTCTGTATCTTTTCTTCTCTAAAAAAACAAAAAAATGTATTTTGTGACTTATCTAAAGATATATAAAGCATTCCTGAGGAAATATTAGCCCATTTTTCAAAATCAGCATCCAAATCTATCATTTTATCCGTGTAAAAAATCTCTTCATTTAATAATTTATTTGAAATTATAATTTTTAATTTATTCAAAAATTCTATTGGTATTTCTAAATCTGATATTAAATTTTCATTATTTCCATAAACAACAAATTTAGAATTAAAATAAATTTTAATGTTTGAAATATCGTTTTTTGATATTTTTCCAATGTCACAGTTCTCATTTTCATAGGATTTTAAAAAGTCAATTATTTTAAAATTTATATCTTGATTTTTTAATTTAATTTTTGAAAATTTCTGAGTTAATAATTTTGATGAAAAAGCCTCAATCAATTTTTTTATTTTAAATAACACAACCAGAGATATATTTTTACTTGAAAAACTATGAATACCTACCAATCCCCTCAATACATTTTCTTCTACAACCGAATATGAAGAGGAAAACTTTATTCCCATATTGCTTAAATATTTAATATGCGTAGCTCCTATTTCTCTAAATAAAGAGTATTTTAAATCATAATTTTTAATACTTCCAATAATAGGCATGGGTGTATACTGCGCATCTTGAATAATTCGAAATCTATTTTCAATATATAAATTTCTAACTGTCATTGGCAAATCTGATGCCGGAAAATGGTGATGTAGTATTGAATTTTTAATATCTTTTGTATCTTCGCCAATCACAAAACCGTGATTATCATTTTCAAACTCACAATAATATACTCTATCAGAGTCTGTAAACTCTCTAATAAATTTACAAACACTTTCTGAGAGTTCTTCTTTGTTTTTTTTAGAGTGAATTGTTTCTTGAATTTCATTTTCAATCATTAATAAATCTTCATAAATATCTTCAGTCTCTTCTTTTATAAAACCTTCAATACAAAGTAAGTTTTGAGAAATAAAAATAACACAATATCTTTTATTAATAATATTATTTATTAAAAAATACAATTCAACTAAAATTCTTCTTTTGAAAATATTTTTTTTAATATTGCTAATAATATTTTTTAGTGTAATTTTAGATTTTTCATTTAAATATTTTAATATTTCTTTCCCAATAAATTGATTATAATTTTCAAGAAATAACTCGTGAAGATTTGAAGAAACGGAATGAATGATTAAATTATCTATATCAATGGCAATAAAAAATGCACAATTTTGAATATTATTAGTAATATTTACTTTTAAATTTTCACAATAATCATACTTTTTAGAACTTACTTTATCAATCATAATACCTAAACCGTTTATTTTAAGATTGCAAATTTTATAATTGATAAAATTGTATTTAAATATTTTAAAATTTGCAATATTTGCTCATATGTCAAATTTAAGTTACTTTCAATTGATAAATAAAAAGAGGATATGATAAAAATTTAGTTTATTTATAAACATTTTCAGGCATTTTTATCTATTCATAATTACGTATATTAAATAATTTAATTAAAGATCATTGCTCTATACTATATATTTATCTGCTTTAAATGTAACTATATCTTTTGAAAATTTGAGGTTCTCAGCAACAATACTATTTAGCCTAAATGTTTCATCTGTTGAAGTTTTAAAGTATTTATTAAAAAATATACTTTTCCACTTATTTAAAAGATAATTATTAGATGTAACCTGAGGTTTTATTTTTTCAAATGAAATAAGCCAACTTCCATCTATAGATGGCTTAAAATATTGAGCATTTGCTGAGGAAATAAAATATAATACACTCATTGATACAAATATTTTTATAAATAAAATCTTTTTCATAGACAAACTCCTTTAATAGAATTTTTTTCTATTATATGTTTATTAATAAAAAGCTTAATTAAAATAATAATAAAATTTATAAATTATTCCTATTTTTAAGCGTAATTAATACAAAAACTTTAACAAGGTGTGACATTATAAATTTTACATAAAATTATACTTTACTACTACATAATTTTCAAAAATTTGTCAAGGGATTAAATTTTAATTTTTAAAAATTAAAATTTATAATGCTTATAATTATAAAAATTGTTTAAATTTTAAAAAATCGAAGTACTGGAATATCAAGTAGAAAATTAAAAATAGAGGCAAATAATGACAATATTTTTATTTTCTTAACTTCATTTCTCGTAACTTTTATTACATTTTCAGGCGTAATTTTATTTTTGGATTCTTCAAATTTTTTTAGAGTAGCAAGAGCAAGAAGTAGAGGAAAAATACAAAAAAATCGAATTCTAAAATTTGTTCGTGGAATTGATTTTAAATATTCTAATGAAATTTTTATATCTTGGTATGCAAGTTGAATAATTTCATTGATTGCTAATTCTGCTTTAGGTCTAAGATTATCTAATAATAATGTATCATGAGTAATTCCATATTTTAATAGAATTTCAGATGGAATATAAATTGAGTTTTCTCCTTTTGCATCCCAAGCAATATCTTTTAAAATATTTATAGTTTGTAAAGCTTCGCCAAATATTGCGGAATTTTTAAGCATTATTTGATAAGATTTATCATTAATGCAGCTACCATATTCTTTCCATAATTCTGTTAATATATACCCAACAGTTCCTGCTACATAATAACAATACTCTTTGTATTCATTCAAAGAAACTATTCTTATGCCGTTTGGATATCTTGTAACAAACAAGGCCATGCCATTTGACATTTCTGTTACCCATTTTTTTAATATTTTTTGAGAATTTGTTGAAAGACTAAAATAAATTTGAAATACCTTAGTCGTATTTCTAACTAAGTCTATATGATATTTATCACCAGTTAATTCATCTGCAATACTATTATAATAATTCGCTTTTTTTAGATCTGTAAAACATTCTATAAATTTATTTAAATATTGTTTCTTTAAATTTAAATCTAAGTATCTATCATCTTCTACTGTATCTATTATTCTACATAATAAATATCCTACTAATACCGATTTTTGTAAATCACCTTTTAAAAATTCAATACCAATTGCAAACGATCTTGAAACATTTGGCAAAATAGTTTTGCAGTAATTTAAAGAATCAATATCACTAAAATTATAAATTTCATTTTCTTTTTTTAAAGATTCCATTCAAGATTTCTTTCTCAATCTTTAGGGTAAGGAATTTGTATAAATGTATTATAAGATAAATCATTTCCTAATATTTCTCGAAATGGAGGTTTATCTATACCATTACCAGGCCATGTTATTTCAATTTTATCGATAATAGGTTCATTCGCTCCTAAGCCAAAATGGGCAACAGGCTCCATTTGACATAAGTAGCCACTGCCAGAACAAATATATTTTGTTTGTGATTTTCCATTCTTTAAATGTAGTCTTACTTTAGCACCTAAGGCAGGAAAACCCTTTGTTGTTAAAGGTTGTACTCTAAACCAATAATTTTTATTATCTACACCTAAAAATAATTTATTTTCATTCGGAAAATGATCGCCAACGGAGATAAATATATCTAAAAATCCATTTCCTGTTAAATCTCCAATAGCAGCACCTGTTCCATTTAAATATTTTCCAGAAAGTGGACCAATATCTAATTCTTCCCATTCTCTGTTACCTAAATAACGAAACATTCTATTTCTATTTTTATTTGTATTTATAAATATTTCTTCATTACCATCATTATCGAAATCAGCAACAATTACGCTACGAATACTTCTGGGTTCAACAAAAAAAGCAGGTGATAAATTTTCAAATTCACCTTCTTTTGTTTGAATAAATATTGAGTTTTTGCTTTCCCAAGTACCAACTACAATATCAGCAAGGCCATTTCCATCAAAATCTGCTACGGCAATCCCTCTAGAATGATTTATATAGTCAGTTAAGGTATAATCTGAGGCAACTTCTTTATATTCACCAGATTCTAATTTTGTAAATAAGGCATTGGGATCATTTTCATTCCCTACAAAGATATCAAGAGCATTTTTATTTATAATATATTGAGCAACAACACTTCGACCACCTGCAAATTGACGCAAGCCAAGTGTTTTTGATAGTTCTTCAATTTTATTATCTTCATTATTATAATTATAAAATAAGCTTGGTGCTTTATAATTTACAACATAAAAAGAATGTTTACCTTCTCCATTATAATCTACAGCGGCAACACTTCTTCCAGAGTAGGGGTTACTCATTTGAGATTTTTTTCCTAAATAGTCTTTAAATACTAACTTCTCAGTTAATGAGCTTCCTCTGACAAAAATACTATCATAATGTGTTTTCATTCCAGAAATTGTATCGGAATGCATCATATAGACAGCAGGTATTCCATTTCCTAAAAAGTCTCCAACACACAAACTAATTGTGGATAACTTAGAGGCTTTAAAGTTTTCGGGAGCTATGTTTGTAAATGTCTGCGTTTTTTCATTATATTTATATATAATATTAGGTCCATGCGCATTTGCAATTAGAATTTCAGGTTCATTATCTCCATCAATATCAAAAATAGTTACTCCATAATATTGTGAAGGTAAATTTCCTTCTAATGCGTATGTTGAATCTTGAAATAATATTTTATTTTTTTTAGCTTTTATTGCCATTCAAATTCCATAAAACTAAAAGGTTACGATAAATAGTATCAAGGTCGTTATGAAACCTCTTCTCCTTTACCGTAACGTGAGAAAAAGAGTAACTGTTTTTATTGAAATCTATTTATTTTTGAAAGCCTAGGGATTAGGTACTTCCTCATCTTGATGAGTAAGCATAGCAGATTGCTCTTCTTTAAGAGCTTTAATCGAAGCTATAAAAAGAGCGAAACAAACAGGCCCCAAAACAGCCCCAGCAACGCCAAACTGAGACATTCCACCAACGATTGCTAGAAATATCCAGAAAAAATTTAAGTCTGCTCCCCCTTTCATAAGAAAAGGTCTCATGACGTTATCTACCAAGCTAACTAAGCCAGCGCAAATTATAATCCCAATGGCAGCACCTAAACGACCTTGGCTAAAATAGCACCAAGCGGCAGCCCCAATCATTACAGGAGCAGTGCCAATTACAGGAATAAATGAAGCAAAAAAAGCAATGATCCCCATTAAAGCAAATCTTGGAATTCCAAATAAAGCCAGTGATGATGTTATTAAAAAAGCCTGAATACAAGAAACAAGAACATTTGCAACAATTAAAGCCTTTAATACGGAAGAGATTGTTTTAGAAATAATTTCTCTTTCTTTTTCCCATGGAATAAGGATTGGTAAAAAATAATTCCGATATTTTTTTCCATGAATCATAAAAAAGATCCATGTAAGAATAAAAACAGAAAACTTTATCATAAATGCGGGGGTTGCTGTTAAGGCAGATCCTACTCCTGAAGCTAAAAAAGTAACAATTTTTTTAAGGACATCTGTAGCTTTAACAATTATTTCTTCAGCAGAATAATGAATTGAAAATTTGTCTAAATAAACACTTATATTACTGGATGCATGTTTAATTGCTTCAGGATTTTTTAATTCACTGTCTAAAGAATTTATTAATGTAACTGACTCCTGAATACCAGTTGTTACTAATGTTAAAACGGGACCAATAATAGCTGTAAGTGTTAAAACAACTAAAATAACACTTAAAAACCATTTCCAAATTTCTTTTTTAAACTTAAATAATTGATATAATTTTTCTAAAACAGATTCATACAAAAAAGCAAATGAAATGCCAAAAACAAATGGCAATAAAAAGGGATAAACAACAAAAAAGCACAGAAAAACAATTATTAGAAAAAAAACTTTAGTCCTATTAAAATACGAAAGCACGACAACCTCCATTTTAAAGTTGCCGTGCTATTCAAAATATAAACTATTTAATTTGTTTACATTCGACTAGATGCAAGGTGTTTTGCACCTGCAGCTCTTAAAACGTCAACAATCTCATCTTTGAAAGAAAGACCGCTTGTTTTAAGTTCGGCAATCATTTTTTCAATGTTACGTTCTGCTTCAATATAATCAAGAGCAACCTTGAATATTTGATCTTGATGCATGGATTCAAGCCAATTTAATCCTTCACGATAAATAACGTGACTTGCCATATGAGCACTTAAAATTGCAATTTTATGCGCCCTTGGAAGTCTATTTAAAATACGGTCTTTATATTTTTCAACCAAAATAGATGGACAGTGCTTTAATAATACAAAAGTATATTTACTAGCAGAAAGATCTTCGTCAGAAAGATCGTTTAACTTATCTAATAAAATATCTTTAGCTTGATTAATTTCAGCAGAAATTTCATAACTTAATTTAACAAGATCCGTTTCATTTTTATTTTTAAGCCATTCACGGAATAATAGTTTAGCTTCTTGATCTGCATTTCTGCGGATTATATCTAAAACTTGTTTAACATAAATATCTTTAATTTCTGAAAACTCTTCAGGTAAAATTGTTAGACAAGCAATAATTTCATAAGAAGAACAACTTACCCCTGCTTTATTTGCAGAACTATCTTTAATAACAACAACACCACTATCTACTATTTTTTGACGAGCTTCTTTTGTAAAAAAGATATTTGCGCCTTCTACAATAGCTAATGAACTTGGTCTTCCATTAGGTAACAAGTATTTATCCCAGTTACTTTCTTTTACTGTATAAGGACGACCACCTGCTGGAATAAAAATTTCAGCTTCTGCCGTTGCGTATAGATTATCTCTTGTTTTAATATTTTCTTTTGAATTTGCAGAAATAACATAAGCCTTACTATCACCGCTTAATTTATTTGGATTAAATTCAACAATAGATTTAGATTCTTTAAATAATCGAATAAGTTCACCCCAATTTAATCCTTTAGGATCATAGGCAGCACCAAATCCGTCTCCAATGGCAACAACACGACAGCGTTCTCCATATTCACGATAAAGAATATTTAATTCATTTCCAGCAACGTCCCCATCTGGACCACCTGTCATTTTTACTCGGAAATTAGAATTTTGTAATCCTAAATATTTTAAAACGTTGTCTACATAAACGTTTACGCCCTCTGAGGTAACACCGTATGTTTTATGATTGATCCCAAAATCAGGCTTAGAAGACATAAAAGCATAAGCGTATTTGTATTTTCTATGAAGAGCGTGTTGAATAATCCAAACAATTAAATCATCTGTAAGATTTTCATCTGGCCCTAAATAAATAATTTCATCTTTGTCGTAATAATCTATAATTCCATCGGCTAAAGCACCTGTTTTGGGATCCGTTACAATAAGATCAAGCAAACCAGAAATAGCCGCTTTTACAGCTTCATTTTTATCTGCACCTGGGCGCACAACCATAACGCATTTACTACCGCCCTCAGGAATATCTTTATTTTTTAATTGTTGGGCAGATGCAAGACCATTTACTTCATCAAAAATGCCGGCAAGAGCATTTTCATAATCACCAGAATTTCGAGGCATAACAACTCTCATGCCTCCCCTAGAAATATCGCGATATCTAACTTGGAACGCTCTAAAGTTACGCCCAATCATATAAAAAATTCCGAAAGGAGTTTCTGGATAAAATTGTTTATCCAAAATAGAAGGATCAATTCTAAAAGTTAACCCTCCCTTAGAAATTAAAAAATAATTTGTTTTTAAAATATGAGAAAGAAAGTTTAATCCCTCTTTTAAAATATTTTTTTCAACAACATCATTCATTTCTGTATATAACATTTGTATTTGTTCGTAATTAAAGCTTGCTTCTTTTTTACGATCGCCTTCAAATCTAGGATCAAATCTTGCTCTAAAATAGCGGATACAATATTCCATATAATTAAAATTATTTGCTATTACTTTAGATACACGATCCGTTGAATAATAATATGGATTTTGTTTAGTTAGAAAAATATGAACCCAATTTGCTAAGGCTCTTACTAAGTTCGTTTCATTCAAACTAAATGGGCTATCCCCAAGCAATAAATTTGAAAATTCATCGCCATGATCAACATAGGATAAAGTTTTTAAACTCTTAAGAACCTTGCCCCAAGCTTTCATGTTATCGGTAATAATTTCGCCCGTTGGACTTGCCGAAATAAGATGTAAAACAGTAAATTTTTGATTATTGGTCATTAATATTTCGTTAGCTAATAGTCTTCTTACTTGAAAATTATAGCGGTTGAAAATTCCAATTATATTTTCCATCGCAGCATTAACTGGAAAGTGCTTAAGACAGATATCAACTCTAACGCGTGTATCTTTTGTTTGCTCGTCGACTATGGTTGTTAAATTTACATAAGAATTTTCATTTTCAATGCAATAATTTACAGCTTCAAAGGCAATTGCCATTTGTTTTGTAGTAGCGACTTCAACATAGTCTTTATCAAGCGATTGAACAAAGGAATCTACCATATAGGAAGATTTATTGGACAGAAGCTTTCTAAGCGAAGCTAATTTTGCTTGAGAAGTTTTTTCTTCCCATGCTTTTTCTGTATTATAGGGAGCTTGATAAATTTCACAGAGTCCAATTTTTTTATCTAATGAATTAAATAAACGTGCTACTTTTGCATGATGACGCGATAAAACAGGGGCAATTCTAACAGATGCTGTTGAGTGCTCACCCGCTGCAATAAAAGTAACAGTTTGAGTGGAGGCACATACCCTCTCAGCAATTTGTTTTTCGCTAAGAACCTTGCCAGAAACGATTTCTAAAATGTCGTCCATGATCGCTTTTTGTGAAGTCGACCATAAATAGAGGGGCGGCATTTGAGATAAAAACCATGGAACAGTGGTTTCAAGTTCTTTGGATATATCATTTAAAATACCGCTTGAAGCATTTGAACAGGCTTTTGAATCCGTTATTCCAGCAAAAAATTTCTCTATGTTTGCTGGTTTTAAAGAGTCAGAAGGCTCTATTTCAGAATCAAGCAATTCAACTTCACTTAACCACTTTTGACTATGAATTTTTGGCAAGGTCATGACTTACTCCACATCGTTTAATTAATAAGAACGAAAGCGTATTGTAGCGCTCGTTCATCAAACTTAAAGTGTAACTAACACATCAAAAGCGGGTTGCAAATTTGTTTCGGGGTTTTATCGGAGCTGAAAATGCAAAAATGAAGAGATGATATACGTAATAATGATGTTATAAATTATAAATAGTTGAAAATTATAAATATTGTTAAGTTTTCATATTTGCCAAAATTACAAAGAATAAATTGACAAAACAACAATATATTAATATTATTAGTATATCTTTGGATATCTAAAACTTAATCTATTTTTAATAATCACTCTGAATTTTAAATTCTATTTAATATTAAATTTTTACTAATAAGAATGGAATTCAATTATTTAGTTATAAAAACTCGGATATAACTAATATCCAATAAAATTCCTAAAACACACATAATTAAGCAATATCAATTATTTACAAAATAATATTGGCACATCAGTGATTATGATTATGGTGCTCTATAGATTTTTTAAATTAAAATGGATTATATTCATTTATTTCTAAAATTTTATATTTTCATTAAATTCCGACATTCAAAATTAAATAAATAATTCATCAAATTTTAATACTATAAATGATAAATTCTATGAGTTTTAAAATATAAAATATTCGCGAATTAAAACTGGAATTTAGCATGAGATTTTTAGAAGATTTAAATGAAAAATATGTATTAAATAAATATTTATGTTCAAAAATTTACAATTTTAATCAAGAAGATTATGTAAACAAGTTTAAAGACCGATTAGATAACAATTTTTCATCTGGTTTATGTTTAGGATTTACCTATTTATTTGCTAAATTTTTATCAAATAGTTTTTTAAAAAATAACAACATATCAGAATTTATTTCTTATTTAGAAACACCAGATTTTATTCATTTCCTAGAAGTTGTAATGTCTATCCAAAAAAAATATATAAATGCAAAAAAACTAAAAAACTACCCAGAAAGAAAACAAGAAATAGAACTAAAAAGAAATCTTAGAAAACTAATTTTTGTTCAAAGTAACAAAAAAGAATTTAAATCAAAATTCGAAGAGATAGTTCAAAACTATATTAATAATTCTGAGGAAACAAAAGAAACATCAGCAATAGAAGTTGAATTTATAAATAAACTAAAAAACAGCCCTAAAAACAACATTAGAGATAAATATGAAATTGATACAAATTTAATTTCTTTTAGCAAACAAATTCAAGATTTAAATAAAAATAAATTAAATGACTTTCAGCAAATCAACAAAGAAAATATCTTAAATTATCTACCTATAAATGCAGATGAAGAAAAAATAGAAAGACTATCATTATATTTAAGTATGGATTTAAACTTCCTTAAAAATAATTTCTATCATATTCATTTCAACAAAATTTACCCTATTTTCGAAAAAATTGAATTTCATCCCGATTTATTATCAGAATCAAATATTCTAAATAACAACAATATTATTTTTAGAACAATTGCATTGCCAACAAAATATGGCGGTCACTCCATCTGTTATGCATTAACTAAAAAAGGAATTTATCTTTTTGATAGCAATTATGGGCTTTATTCTTTTCCTATTCATAAAATTAAAAATTTTTCAGAATTTTTATCCTATTTTATTTTAAATAAATATAAATTTAACCAGAACGAATATATTATTAGTAACTCATTTATATTAAATAAATACAATTAATAAAACTAACAAATTGACTTAAATAATTCTAATATGCTAAAATTAAAAAGATATGGTATTTTTTATATTATAAAATAAAATGGAACCAACGATGAGTGTTGAAAAAATACAAGAAGGAATAGATTTTTATTTTAACGATAAGGGACTTATGGTATTTACTAAGGAATACCATTTAAAAAGAGGATATTGTTGTAAAAGTGGATGTTTAAATTGTCCTTATGGATTTATAAAAGAAAATAAAAATTGTGACTTAGTAAAGGAAAAAGAAGTCAAAAGTAATAAATATTGAAAAATATAATTTTTAATCGTTTAGACTAATTTTTTCGTAGACATATTCATAAATTTTGTAAGCAATATCAATTCCTATAATGGTACCAAAAGCTGTCACAACTTTATTTCCCAATAATAGATCTTCAAGTGCATAAATATCAAGCATAGAGCCGAAAACATTCATAGTGACAGCAGATATTACAATTCCAGCTGCCGCAACTAATGTTAGACCTGTAACTTTCCAAACAGGATAATAATTTAACTCTTTATAACCAGAATATTTTCAATTTGAACAAGTTGTCCATTTTGTAACATTATTTTCTTTATAACGAACAGCAATTGATCCCCATACAGATATTGGAATACTCCAAGAAGAAACGCCAACATAATTATAATTAGGACCAAATTCAGATACACATTTTTTTTCTAAAGTTTGACAAAATTGAATAGATTCATCTTTATTTTAAAAGGTTTTATTTACTAATAAAAAAATTTATAATTATTTGCAGAAATACCGCCAAATCCATTTATCCATGTTCCAGATTCATTTATATAAGTAAAATTTTAGAATCGCCTCTTAAACCATTTTATTTGAACAAAAAAAATATGAGCCCAAATATGAACTTGCATAAGAATTAATACATACAATAAATTGCAAAAATGCAATTGATAATAAAGCAAATGAACTAAAAATATTTCTATACAATTTGACAACTTCCTTTTAAAAATAAATATTAATGAAGAGAACTTTAACAATACTATTTTTTTACATGAAGTATTAAAAAAATTTAATCTTCTTTATTATTTACTTCATTATAAATATTTTTATATATTTTATAAGCTTCATCAAGTCCTATATAAACTCCATAGGCTGTTCCTGCAACAACACCAGCTAAAGTTCCAACTACAACCGCTTCTTCAGCAACTATAATTCCAGGAGCAAGACTTAATGTAAACCCAATAAATCCTCCTTTTATGTACCACATTATAGGATAAATTAGCATTCCAGAAGCAGCTATATAACTATAACCAATACTTGATCCCACTAATTTCCAAACAGGATAATAATTTAACTCTTTATAATCTGAATATTTCCAGTTAGAACAAGTTGTCCATTTTATACTTAAGTTTTCCTTATAGCGCAAAGCAATAGTTCCCCAGGCTGTTTGAGGGATACTCCACGAAGAAACACCAAGATATTTATAAGAAGGACCAAATTCATTTACACATTTTTTTTCTAGATTTTCACAATAACGTATAGCTTCTTGTTTATTTTCAAAAGTTTTTCTTACCAATAAATAATATTGACCTGTTTTTGCTGATATATCACCAAAGCCATTAATCCAAGTTCCAGATTTATTTACAAAAGTAAAACTTTTATATTTATCATCAATTTGATTATTTGAAGTAAAACCTTTTGACCAATTCCAATTTACTTTTTTCTTCCAGTATTCATTTCCTCTTAACCCATTTTCACTAGAGCAAAACAAATAAGATCCAAAATAGGATTCAGCAAAAGTGTTTAAACTTATTACAAATTGAGATAATAATATGAACGATAATAAAAAAGAACTGAATCTATTTCTATTCAAGCATAACTCCTCTGAATAAAGAATGCCCTATATAAATTTTATAATTTATATAGGGCTAAAATAATTTTTTAATCTTGATTATTATACATTTTTTCTGAAATATATTGGTAAATATCGAAGGCATCATCGATTCCAATTGCAAGACCAATACCCGTTCCCACAGCTCCTGATATTGGGCCAATAGTCCCTAATAATCCACCTAGTGCCCATGGATAAATAACCAAACCAGCTGCAGCCAAACTAGTTAAGCTTGTAACTTTCCACAGAGGATAATAATTTAATTCTTTATAATCTGAAAATTGCCAATTTGAACATGCTGTCCATTTTGTTTGTTTATATTCTTTATAACGAACAGCAATTGTACCCCAAGCTGATTGAGGAATACTCCAAGAAGAAACACCAACGTATTTAAAAGACGGGCCAAATTCTTTTACACATTTATTTTCTAGAAATTGACAATAACGTATAGCTTCTTGTTTATTTTCAAAGGTTTTTTTAACTAATAAATAATGTTGCAATGTTGTTGATGAGATATCTCCAAATCCATTAATCCAGGTTCCAGATTTATTGGCAAAAGTAAAGTTATTATATTTATCATCAATTTTGATTGTTTGGGTGTTTGAATCCTTTCCTCTTGACCATCTCCAAAAGACTTTTCTATTCCAATATTCATCACGTCTTAAGCCGTTTTCACTTGAACAAAATAAATAAGATCCAAAATAAGACGCCGCAAAAGATTCGAAACTAAATGCAAATTGAGAAAATGCAATTAATGATAATAAAAATGAATTGATTATTTTTTTATTCAATTTTCCACACTCCAACAAAAACAAAAAACACATAAATAAAATCTCATTCTAATTCGAATGAGATTTTTGATTATCATAAAATATAATAATTACAAGTTTTTATTTATACATAAATATGTAAAATATATATAATTTATATATTAATTTTAATAACTAAACTTACCTAATTTAACTTTTCCTCTGAATACCCAATATATTATTGCAGTATATGAAATAACAAAAGGCATTCCGCAAAAAGCAATAATTCTCATAATATTCAATGTTTTTTCTGAGGAAGCCGAATTATAAATTGTTAAACTATATTCTGGTAAAATATTTGAAGTAATTAAATTTGGAAATAATGCTGCACCAAATAATGCTGTAAAAGCAATTAAAGTTAAAGAGGATGAAAGAAATGCATAACCTGGTCTTCCTAAAAAAACAGCTCTGGGAATATTTGCAATTGCTAATACATTCAAAATAACAATACCCCAAAGCCAAGGATGATTTTCAAAATTATGAATCGATCTAGGTACTGAAACAAGAGTATAAATGGTTGCTAAAATGTAGCAAATAATAAAACAACCAAAAGTATGCCAAATCCATCTATGCACTCTCTCTTTTAATTCCCCTTCTAATTTAAGATAAAGAAAAATAGAACCATGCATTGCAAAAGTAGCAACAGCTAAAATTCCAATCGCTATAGAGTAAGGATTTAAAAGATCTAAAACAGTACCAGCATATTCTTTATCAGCACCTACAAGAATTCCATTTAAACAATTACCAACAGCAACTCCAAATAAAAAAGTTGCTAAAACACTCGCTCCAAAGAAACTCCAATCCCAGGCAGCTCTCCAAATAGGAGAGTCATGTTTACTTCTAAATTCTATAGAAACGGCTCTAAAAATAAGAGCACATAAAAGTAACATAAAGGGTAAATAAAAACCCGAAAAAGCAGTTGCATAGGCATCTGGAAAAGCAGCAAAAAGCGCGCCTCCAAATGTAACTAACCACACTTCATTTCCATCCCAAAAAGGCCCAATTGAATTTAAAAATAATCGTTTTTCATGATCTGTTTTTGCAAGAGGATGCAAAATTCCCACACCTAAATCAAATCCATCTAAAACAGCATATCCTGCAAGAAGTATTCCTAAAGTAACAAACCAAAATATATTTAAGTCCATAAATAACTCCTAGACATTATTTTCTTCAATAAATTTTCTTTTTTTATTAGGAAAAATTTCATCAGGTCCATGTTTCACTTTATTGTGAATTACAAAAACCCAAACCAAAAAAAGTAATATATAAATTAAAGTAAACATTATTATAGAAGCTAAAATTTCATTTGCTTTAACAGATTTAGATAGTCCTTCAGGAGTTCTCATTAATCCATAAACTATCCATGGTTGCCTCCCTGTTTCCGTAGCAATCCATCCCGCTTGATTTGCAATCACAGGAACAATAACGGAAAAACAATAAATTTTCATCATAAGTTTTGATTCAAATAATTTTTTCCGTTTTAAAAGTATTAAAGAAACACTTGTAATGAATAGCATATACATGCCTAAAGTAACCATAATATGATACATTTGAAATGTAATCCCAACTGGTGGTCGGTCTTCTGGTTTAAATTGATCAAGACCTTTAACGGGAGTTGTAAAATTCCAGTGCAATAAAAAGCTCAAACCTCCTGGAATTTTAATTCCATATTCGACAGTTTGTTTTTCAGAGTTAGGAATTCCAAATAAATATAAGGGGGCTCCGCCTGTCCCTGTAATAAAATGACCTTCCATAGCCGCCATTTTTGCAGGTTGTGTTTCCGCAACTCTTTCTGCTAATAAATGTCCAGAACTTGCTGCTGCAATAGAAGAGATAAATGCTAAAACAAGTCCTATAGTAAAAGATTTTTTAGCTACTTCTAAATGTTGTTTCTTTAATATATACCAAGCACTAATGCTCATTACAAAAAAAGCACCCATCAACCAACAACCAATTATGGCATGAAGAAGCATTCTCATACTTGATGGATTAAAAACCATTGCCCAAAAATCATCTATTATCGCTTTTGCATGCATTCCTTCGCCAACAATATGATACCCAGCTGGTGTTTGCATCCAAGCATTGGCAATAATAATCCAAACTGCAGAAAACATAGAACCTAAACAAACCATTAATGTTGAGAAAAAATGAACTTTAGGTGTTACTCGATCCCAGCCAAAAACAAGTATTGCTAAAAATCCAGATTCAAGAAAAAATGCGAAAATACCTTCAGCCGCTAATGCGGATCCAAAAATATCTCCAACAAAACGTGAATAAGTCGCCCAATTTGTACCAAATTGAAACTCCATAACTAATCCAGTTGCAACTCCCATTGCAAAATTCGCCGCAAAAATTTTAACCCAAAATTTTGTTATTTTTTCATAAATTGGATTTTTTGTTTTAAGATAAATTCCTTCTGTAATTACAAGAATTAATCCTAAACCAATAGATAAGGGAGGAAATAAATAATGAAACATAATCGTAATTGCAAATTGCAATCGTGCAAGAATTTCGGTTGATAGAAGCTCTGACATAGCGCACTCCTTTAAAAGATTACACATTCATGTCACCACTATCATTATGAGAAAAAAATCAATTCTTTTTAAGGCAGCATATTGTTGCGTTTAAATATTTTAACTATTTAAGCATCTATACTTCCAAAGTCAGGTTTATTATTCAAGAAAGCAGAAATTCTTCCTCTCACACTATCCGGAAATAAAGAATCATTTAATACTTGAATTAAATTAAAATATTTTACTGTTTGAACCTCTTCACAATGAATACGAGGAGGTTCTTCTTCAAGAAATTGTATGTTTTCTGGAATAGCTAAATAAACAAAGCCTTTAATCGCACCCATTTTCCATTGCCTTGTTACTTCTTTATATTTCTCAATTTTCCAACCAACTTCTTCTAATACTTCTCTCATCATTCCAAATTCTGGATATTCATTGATTTCACAATTTCCACCAATAAAGTCCCAAGCATAATCATAATAATTTCTTTTCATCAAAAGACATTCCCATTGATTAGGATTTTCTCGAGCCATTCTAATTATTTCATCTGGAGTGTATTTTGAATATTGACTTCTTAAATTTAAATCTACAGGTCTTAAAAAAAGAGCGCATCCAAAATAGGGGGAACTTCTATTTTTAATTTCAAATAAAGATTCCTGAATTAATTTATTATAAATTGGATTATCTTTATTAAAGAAATCTTTATCTATTCTTTTATATAATTCTTCTTTTGTTTTATCTTGTAATTCCCAAGAGCAATTTTCTGAAAAATTTTCATTTTGATATCGAGGAATAATATGCCAATGCAAATGATGAGCTACATTTGCAAATTTGACTAAATTAATACGTTTACAATTTGTTACTTTTCGAATTGCTTTTTCAAAACAAACTAAAGAATGTAAAGTATCTGGTAAATCAGATGGTCTTATTTCTGATTGTTCATAAATATGTCTTTTAAAAATAACCATAAAAGCACCTGGCCATTTTTCCGCAAATGGACTTTTATAGACGTATAAGTTGTGTCCTCCGTCAAAAAGAAAATCAGGATCATTTTGAGAGTTCTTTAATTTTGAACATAACACACAGTTATCTTTAAGTTTTATGTAAGGTGAGAGCATTTGACACAAATCCTTTCTAAAAGCTAATATTCTGTAACTTTATGTCGACATATTCTTCAAGAATATTTTGCCGCTAAATTAATCCGCAAAGGTGTTTGAGAGGTACATATGCAGCTGTTTGGATCCTATCTCGTAAAAAAAGGATATGTAACACCAGGTCAAGTTATGACGGCTTTAGACATTCAAAAACAAACTTGGCTTCCCATAGGACGTATTGCTTTAAATGAAGGCAAGCTTACTGTTGAACAAATATTTCAAATTTTAAATAAACAGTCTGAAGAAAGTAAACCTTTTGGAGCGATTGCCGTTTCCCTTGGCATGCTAAAAGAAGAGGATGTGACTCACCTTCTTTCTATTCAGCAAAAAAACATTAGACCTATTGGACAAATCTTTGTAGAACTGGGATATATAACCCAACCTGATATGGAATCAGCATTAAAGGCATTTTTAAAAGACCCAGAATCATGACAAAAAAATTTGAATTAGTAGACGAAGAAAAGCTCCGAGATAAAGGTTTTATCCAGTTCGCTCAAGTAGGTCGCCCTCACGGTTTGAAGGGCGCATTTTTTTTGAAAACAGAAGATAAGCGAACAGAATGGGATGGTTATAAAAAACTATTAGTTGAAACCCCAAACGGTTTTATAGAAAAAAAAGTTTTAAAGACTTATTTAAGTGGGAATGCTCTTGCCATTGTACTTGATGGGTTCATAAACCGAAATGATATTGAACCACTATATAATAAAAAAATCTTTGTCCACAAAGATGAAATTCAACTAAATAACGATGAATACATTGTTGGTAATTTAATTGGATTTAAGGTCTATGCTGAAGAAAAAGGTTGCATAGGTGTTGTTAAGGGGGTTAGTTCTTTTGGTGCACAAGACAATCTTGAAATTTATATGAATGATTCCAAAAAAACTTTCTTATTTCCTTTTATTGAAACCTTTGTTAAAAAAGTAAGCGATGCTGAAGAAAGAATAGACATTGTTTATGTCCCCGAGTTTTTAGAGGATGATAATTCGTGATTACGGGTCTTCGCTTTTCCGCTCTTACCCTTTTTCCTGAAATGTTTGAAACAATTAAAAAAGAAGGGGTTATAGCGAGAGCAATAAAAAATAATTTAATACAATTAGATACGATATTTCTTAGAGACTTTGCAGATAATTCTCGAAAAAATGTTGATAATCACCCTATTGGTGGTGGTGATGGCATGGTTCTTCGTGCCGACATTGCAGAAAAAGCAATTTTATCTGTTGCAAATGAAAATTCATTTATTGTGAATTTAACACCATCAGGTAAAGTATTTAATTCAAAAATCGCTAAAAAATTATCTCAAAAAAAACATTTAATCCTTCTTTGTGGCCGATATGCGGGCTTTGATCAAAGACTAATTGAGAAATACGCCCACATAAATTTAAGTATTGGTGATTTTGTTTTATCTGGAGGTGAGCTTCCTTCTTTGTGCTTAATAGACTCCATTTCTAGATTTGTTCCAGGAGTTCTTGGCAACCAAGAAAGTGCATTAAATGATAGCTTTGAAGATGGACTTCTTGAGGCGCCCCAATACACTCATCCCGAAGATTTTCACGGCCAAGAAATTCCAAAAGTATTATTTTCTGGGGATCATAAAAAAATAAGTGCATTCAAAAGAAAAGAACAACTTATTCTAACAGCACAAAACCGCCCTGATCTCATATTATCAATGTGGGAAAACCTAAGCCGCCAAGAAAAATCAATTATCGAAAAAATTTGGAAAAGCGGATAAAATACAATAATTTCAGTAATGACTCGTACTATACCAGCGCATTTATTTGTGTTATGCCAATTTAGTTATCTTGTATATCCCTTGAAAGGTATTTGAAAATGCAGACTCTCCGTTCTCATAATTGCTCAGAACTTAATATGAATCATATCAATCAAAATGTTACATTGATGGGCTGGGTTCATTCTAAACGAGATTTGGGAGGACTCATTTTCATCGATGTTCGAGATCACTTTGGAATTACACAGGTTGTTATTCATCCAGACTCCCCTTTTTTTTCAGAAGCTAGTTCAGTCAGACAAGAGTCTGTCATTCAGGTAAAAGGTAATGTTGTTAAACGTGAAGGCGCTATCAACTCTAAAATTTCAACTGGTGAAATAGAAGTTATTGCCTCTCATTTTATGATTGAATCTCCCTCTGAAATTCTTCCTTTTCCTGTAGCACACAATCCAAAACAAGAGAGTGAAGATACACGGTTAACATACCGTTTTTTAGATCTACGCACTGAAAAAATGCACCGTAACATTTTATTCCGTTGTAACGTTATTCGTTACATTAGAGAAAAAATGAATTCTCTCGGTTTCAACGAATTTAGTACTCCTATTTTAACAAGCAGCTCTCCTGAAGGAGCACGCGACTTTTTAGTTCCTAGCAGACTTCATCCAGGACATTTTTATGCACTTCCGCAAGCACCACAACAATTTAAACAGTTATTAATGTGCTCAGGATTTGATAAATATTTTCAAATTGCACCTTGTTTTAGAGATGAAGACCCTCGCGCCGATAGAGCTCCAGGAGAATTTTATCAATTAGATGTCGAAATGAGTTTTGCAACTCAGGATGATGTTTTTAATATAATTGAAGAACTTATGATTGGATTATTTGAAAATAAACAATTTTCAAACCGCAAAATACTTCCTTTATCACATTATGACACTAAATATATTCAAAATAATTTGCGTAAATTCCCATGTATTCCTTGGCATGATGCTATGGATAAATATGGTATTGATAAACCAGATCTTCGTTATTCATTAGAAATGCAAAATGTAGAAGAAACTTTAGAACATACTCAATTTGCAATTTTTAAATCTGTAATTGAGAAAAAAGGAATTATTAGAGCAATTGTAATTCCTAACGCGGCTTCACAAAGTCGTAAGTTTTTTGATGAAGCAGACGCATATGCAAAAGAAATTGGCTTAGGAGGCCTTCCTTGGCTTGCGGTAAAAGATGGTGAATGGAAGGGCTCTATTGCAAAACAACTTAGTGAATCAGAAAAAAAGGCGCTTGGAAATCAACTAAAATTTGAAAATTCAGACGCTGTGGTTTTCATCGTTGGAAATGAAAAATTAAAAACACAAACAGCGGGTGGAAAAATAAGAAACTATTTTGCTGACAAGCTAAATTTAAAAGATCCAAATGTCTGGGCATTTGCTTGGATAGTAGATTTCCCAATGTATGAATTTAATGAAGATGATCAAAAAATTGATTTTTCCCATAACCCATTTTCTATGCCACAAGGTGGAATGGAAAGTCTGAAAAATAAAAATCCATTAGATATTTTAGCGCATCAATATGATTTAGTTTGTAACGGCATTGAGCTTTCCTCAGGAGCCATTCGAAACCATCGTCGTGATGTTATGAAAAAAGCTTTTGAAATTGCCGGCTATTCCGAATCTGATGTAGAAAATAAATTTGGCGCTTTATGGAATGCTTTTGCCTTTGGAGCTCCACCTCATGGAGGCATTGCTCCTGGAATCGATCGAATGGTCATGTTATTACTTAATGAGCCAAATATTCGTGAAGTCATCGCATTTCCTTTAAATCAAAAGGCGATGGATTTATTAATGAAAGCGCCAAGCATGGTTTCGGGAAATCAATTAAAAGAAATTCATATTCAAACGAAAACTTTATAGACTATTTCATAGAAATATCGAGGAAAAAGTGATTTTTCATTTTAAGAGGCTCGATTTAAATCGCAATAAAAATGTAAAAGTATTGCCTGTTACTTTGTTAATAACATTTTTATTATTTATTATACAATTAAATACTCATGCTTCTACAAATCGAACAACACTTTTAACCCCTCCTTCTCCTGGTGAATTTTATTATGAAGTAGCACAAGAAATATTTAAAATAACGGGCGCAAATGTTAAAACTCAAATAGAGTCTTATCCTAGTATTTATAAAAAAATGAATTCTACAACTCCAGAATCTAAAGAAATATATGCAACCATCGCTGTATTAAATGAAAATAATATTAAAAAATATCATAATATATTAAATATTATTAGTATTGAAACTTCTTTTTATACCTTAAAAGATAGCAAAAAAAACTCAAAAACGGTTGATGAAGTTAAAAATTTAAAAGGAATTTGCGTATGGTTAGATTCCGTTTTAAATAAATATTTAATAAATCAAGGCTTTCATAATTTAATACCTGTGCCTACATTAAATCAATGTGTTAATATGCTATATACTGGTAAAGTAGATGCCCTTTATTCGTCTGAAGCACCATTAATTAAATCGGCAAAAACACTTGATCTAGATGTAACAAAATTAAAAAAAGGATATACGCCAATGAGAGTTACCTTTTTTCTTGCATTAACAAAAAACGCATCCAAAGAATATGTTAAAAAATTAACAAACTCTGGAAAACAATTTAAATCCTCTGGCAGATATGATGAAATTTTAGATAAATATAGAAAAGATCTTTTTTTACCGCAATAATTTTAAAAAACCTTACCTTCGAGGAAGAAAATGTTGAATAACCTTTCCTTAGAAAATATTTCAAATGCTAAATATTCTGAATCAAATACAATTTTTGATGAATCTTGGAGAAAACCATTATCTATTTTGCTTGGATTAGGTAGAGCAAGTGGAGCTGATTTCATTGAGTTTTTTTTACAAAGAGGAAACTACCTTAGTGGCCTTGTTGAAAATGGAAAAGTTACTGCAATCAGTCCAAATTTAAATTTAGGGGCAGGCGTTCGTGTTTTTAAAGGAAAAGAAGATTGTTACGTTTCAACCAACGATGTTTCTTTTAATGGTTTAAAAAAAATATTAGAAAGAGCTTTGGATATTCACTCTTTAAAATTAGAATCCCATAGAATTATTACCGATATTAATTTAGAGCCGCTTAGAGATTACGGCGTAATAAGAAATAAAAACAATTGGCTCACATCGGTAAGTTCAGTTAAAGAAATTTGTGATTTATTATTACAATGTAACGATAAACAAAAAAATGCGACTAAATATTTACAAAGTGTAACTACAAATGGTTTTCGTGACTGGCAAGAAGTTTTAGTTGCATCAAGTGATGGCGTTTTTGCAAGAGACATTCGTTTAAATCAAAGTATTTCTGCACAAGTTGTTTGTGTAGATGGTGCTCACAGAACATCATCACACAAAAGAATTGGAGAAGCCTCTACTCCAAATTTTTTCAAAAATTTAAATTTCGATGATCTTTCTCAAAAGTTATCTGAAATTGCAGGCAATATGTTACACGCCGATTATGTTACCTCTGGAAATTATCCTGTTGTTCTTGCCAATCAATTTGGTGGTGTCATTTTTCATGAAGCATGCGGACATCTCCTTGAGACCACGGCCGTTCAAGGAAACTCAACTCCTTTTGCAAATAAAAAAGGAGAAAAAATTGCTCATGATAATTTAACCGCCTGGGATGAAGGTTTTTGGGAAAATGGATTTGGCTCAATAGATATGGATGATGAAGGGATGCCTGTTCAAAAAACTTTATTAATTGAAAATGGAGTACTTCGTAACTTTATTTGCGATAGAATGGGAAATCTATTAACAGGACACCCAAGAACAGGAAGTGGCCGTAGACAAAATTATACTTTTGCACCTGCAAGCAGAATGCGAAACACATATATAGCACCAGGTAAATACACAACTGAAGAAATGTTTAGCAGTATTGATAAAGGAATATATTGCAAAAGTTTAGGTGGTGGAAGTGTCAATGGAACTGGTGATTTTAATTTTGGGGTAGAAGAAGCTTGGTTAATTGAGAATGGTAAAGTAACAAAACCTGTAAAAGGTGCTACATTAATTGGGCAGGCAACAGATATTATGCACAAGATTTCTATGTCAGGGAATGATCTTGATATTTCTGCTGGTTTTTGTGGATCAATTAGCGGTAGTATTTACGTAACTGTAGGACAACCACATATTAAAGTTGATTCCATAACAGTTGGTGGTCGCTAGAATTTAATAAGGATTTATTAATTATGTCATTAAATATAGAACAATTAAAATCAGATATAGATTCAATCGCAAGATCTCTTGGAATTCAACAATATGATGTCTATGGTTCAACAAAAGAAGAAAGCTCTGCAAGCTCGAAAAATAAAAAACCATTTGGTTTAAACTCATCAAGCAAATCGAATATGCTCATTCGTGTTTGGAATAGAAATCATCAAGTGGGAGTAACAACAACTTCTAACTTAACTTATGCAGGCTTAACAGATGCTTTAATATTAGCACACTCCTCCGCTGAATTTACATCAAGAGAAAATAATTATGATTTTAGCGATGACTGTTTAAATAGCTCACAAAATATACATATCCAACAAAATTATACAAATATGACTTCTATGGGTGAACTTGTTGAAAAAACAGTACAAGCCGAAACTAAAATATTAGAAAATTCTTCTGTGTTTAAAAGTGTTCCTTATAATAAAGTTTCTGAATCTATTTCTAAGAAGTTTTATTTTAATAGTTTAGGAGCATTTAAATCCGAAGATAAAAATATTTCTTACTGTTACTTTTATCCTCTTGCACAAGAAGAGGGTAAAATTGCAAGAGAAGCTGGTTTTCTTTCTATTGTAAATGGATTTCAAAATTTAAATGTGGAAGAATGTGCTGAAAAAGCAATATTAAAAACAAGAAATCATTTAAATTATAAAGGAATTAAATCTGGTAAATATAAAGTTATATTTTCACCAGAAGCTTTTTTAGATCTTTTTAATGCTTTTGCAAATTTTATTAATGCACAAAATATTTTAGATAAAAAAAGTCTTTCTACAATTGAAACATTAAATACAATTGTTGCTTCTCCCTTATTCAATCTTTATGATTCGCCTTTACATGATAAAAATCCTTCAAAATCTCACTTTGACGAAGAAGGAACAAAAACTCAAAATACGGAAATTATTAAAAATGGAGTTTTAAAGTCATTACTTCATAGCAGTTTTACGGCCAAAAAATTTAAAACAAAATCTACTGGAAATGGAAATATAGGATCTAAAACCACTGTTTCTCCGCATTTTTTGCATGTGACTGGAGCAAGTACACACTCTGCTTCTTTCGATTTAAATAATGAAAAAAATACTATTTTTATCGAAGCTGTAAAATCTCTCCATGCTGGAGTAAATGCTTTACAAGGTTCCTTTTCTCTTCCATTTGATGGTTTTTTGCTAAACAATGAAGAAAAACAAAGTATTGAATCCGCAACAGTTGCCGGTGATTTTTTAACTTTACTAAAAGATATTTGTTACGTTGATAACAATGAAGAAGTAACAGCAAGCGGAGTATGTTCTAATGTATGGATTAAAGAATTATCTATTACAGGAAATGGATAAAATAGCATTCATAATACACCCGTTTTAATTTTTCTTTTATCAAAATCTGATAAATTTTGAAATTGAAGAGCAAACCCTTTATCATTAACACGCACAACTTTACCATAACACTTTAAAAGCTCTTTTGATCTTGGTAAGGTGAATTCTAAAAATATATCTAATCCTACAATGGGATTAATGAGCTTTTCCTTATCCAGTAAAAAAACGCCATCAGTTGATATATCTATCGCTGTTGATTCAAATATTTGATTTTCTTTTGTAACTTTAAAAGCAATATGACATTTCATTCTTTCTGATTTACGATATTCTTGTTTTGAAAGTTTTTTAATATCTTGAATCAGCTCAGCCCAAGGAAATGGGTTTACTAGAAATATATCACATTGATTTCTATATGAATTTTCTTTAGCGTGTTCATCATCTTTTGATCCAATCACAATAAATTTAACTTTTGCATTTTTACTTTTATTTTTAGCATTTTTGATATCTGATAATCCACGACCATTTTTAAAATGATAATTCATAATAACAACATCAATTTTTTCAAGATCTAAAGCTCTTCTCATTTCATCAATAGAACTTGCAATTGTTATTAAAAAACCAGAAATCTTTAGATAATCAGCCATAATACGGGCTTTCATGGATTGATCATCAGCAATAACAACACTTAGTTTTCCAAATGGCTTTTCATCATTAAAATTTTTAACACTTTCAGCGGCCATAATTCTCTTTCAAAGATAAAATTTCTTATATCTAGGTATTTATCGTCCTGATGAAAATTATCATTAAAAGAGATACAAAATTTTGACTTTGATTATTTAACAAAACACTGAATTATGGCAAGAAAAAGATAATGTGTATTAAAAATATACTTTTAATACTAAAAAATGATATTTCTATTAATTAACAGAAATATCAGTTAAATTATGAAAGATATTAATTATAAATTTCTTTCATAATTTCAGAATTATTTTCATATTTTTTATCTTTTAATTTATTTAAATCATCTAAAAAATATTTTGGTGCTGTATTTTTATTAGCACATTCTATTAAATGTTTTTTTTCACTAGGATAAATATTTCCTTTTAAATATTTCTCTATTTTTTCAATATTATTTTTATCTTGAGTTGCGTCTTTTTCAGTGGTTTTCACACTACATGATTCACTTGTCATAGTAGGATTTCTCCTTAAATTTTTTTGTAATTGAAAGATTTCAAATTAAGATAACATTGTCGATCGACATTAATTAATATATAATTACTTAATAAAAGTCAAGCAATTATATATAGTAAATTAAATGTTAATTTACTATATTAATCATAAAATATTATGAGTTTAATTTTAATAAATTTAATAACTCTTCGTATGAATAAACTCTCTTTTCAATAATGATAATATTAAGTTGATTAAATAATTTTTTTTCTTCTAAAGTAATGTCACTAGAAAGAAAAATTTTTCCACTATATTTTTTTCTCACTTTTTCAATAAAATTCTCAAATGTAGTCCTAGAATTTTTTCCAAAAAAATAATCTGAAATTATCATCTCAATTTTATCCAAATGATTTTTGTTTTCATCCATAAAATAAATACAATCATCTGGATTCAAAAAAGTAACTGTATTTCTTGATTTAAATGCTCTCTCCCAACTTCTACAAACTAAAGGATCATCATCAAGTACTATTATAGTCTTTTCTGTTAATAAATTTATTTTATTGTCATTTTTCATTTTTGACAACTCTATTTTTTTTCCATTTAAATTTTTTACTAATTGGAAGTTTGATTTATCATAAGTTCCAATCAAAGCTGGTAAATTAAATATAAATTCTACCCCTTTATTTAAATGAGATTTACAATAAATTTTTCCACCATGTAATTTAACAATTTTTTGAGCTATTGATAAACCTAATCCCGTTCCTTTTTCTTTTTTATATGTATAAAAAGGCTCAAAAATATTTTCAATATTATCTTCACTTATATAAGAATTATTGTTTCCAATGCAAATTTCCATAAATATATTATCTTCAAAAGTTATTTCTTTAGAAAAGATCCATATATCACCTATATATTTCATAGCCTCTAATGCATTTGAAATAATATTAACAATAATTCTTACAACTCGTTGAACATCAATTGATAAAAGTAAGTGATCAGACAAATTGTAATCAATCTTAATTTTAGTATTTTCTGGCAATGTCCCTATATTATTAAATGCCATTATAAGGACACTCTCTAAAGGAACTCCTTTAGTAATATTAAGTTTTGTAACTGCAGCATCCATGACTTCATTTAAAATATGCTCAATATATTCCATTGAAATTATAAATGTAGGCTCAAAGTCTTGAATAGCTAATTTAATTTCAGATATATCTTTTAAATTTTTTAACTCTTGAATAAAAAACCTTAACTTTGAAAATGGTTTGCGAATATCATGTGCCATATAATGAGCTACATTACCAGCAGCCGCTAATTGAGAACTTTTTAAAATTTCTTTTTGTAAAAATAATGTATATCTTAAGTAAAGATCAAATGTTTGTGATAAAGAAGATAACTCATTTTTTAATTCTTTTTTTTCAATATACTCCATTTCATTTCGAACTCTTGCTCTTAGAGACAAAATTTTATCCACAATATTTTGTTGGAATATTTTAAACCCCCATATTGTTCCAAATAGTACAAATAAAAAAGAAATAAAAATATATAAATAAAATATTAAAATATTGTTAGCAATTTGATACTCAATTTTGACTTTTGTTTGAAGTTTTTTAATATCTAAATCTTTAGAAATTTTGTCAATTGAAACTAAGTCTGGAAAAACTTTTTTAATTTCATCTAATGGAATAAGTACACAAATATATCCTAAGTTTTTTTTTACAATATTTGAATCATTTGATAATTTATAAGAAATAGGAACAATAAATTGAATAGAGTTATTTATATTATCTAAAGTTACGCCTATATTTTTATCAAATTCTTTAGATAATTTAGTTTTTATTGAGTTTTGAGGATAATTAATAATAACAATACCACGGGAATTAATTACAAACCATTTTGTTTCTTGAAATTTAAAATCCTTTAAAACAAGCTGAATTACTTTAATTAAATTATCTTTATTTCTTATTTCTGAATCAATTGTTGAATTAAAGTAAAATTTTAATTCTTCAGATTGAGCAAAAATATTTAAAATAGATTGAAATTTATGTAATGAGTCTGTTATTTCTAAATCATAAGTTCTTTTTAATTGATTATTTGCAATTTTTATTTTTTCATTTGTATTAGAAACAAAAGTCCAAAGCAATGTCACTGATATAATTAATGGAATAAACAAAGAAAAAATTAGAATGCGTACAAAATAGCTTTTAAGCGTTTTAGAATTGACAGCCATTCAAAAAAATAAGCTCCCTAATCTTTAACGCTTAACCTAATAATTATTACTTATTTCCATTGAAAAGGCTGACCTGTTGCTGCTAAAACAGAAAGCCATAAAGGCTCATTCACATCTAAATGTTTTTTGCCGAGAGCAACAGCTGCTAAAGGAACATGGGTAAAGCGTTCATGTGCATATCCTATCATACATCCTGTTTTTCCTGCCATAGCAGCATGAACAGCATTTTGACCAAGTTTAGCACAAAAAACGGAGTCATCAGCAGAAGTCGTTTGCGAACGTAACATATAACTTGGATCAATATATTTTAAAGTTGTTTCAATGTTTCTAGATTTAAATTCGTCGGTAATTACTTTTTGAAGAAATTTTCCAATGTCTTTTAACTTAACATTGCCACTTGCATCTTTTTCAATCTCTGAAGGAGGGAAGAGATCTTGCCCAGCACCCTCAGCTACGGCAATTGTAATATAACCCTTATCAATTACTTTGCGCACAATAGCGTTTAATAATCCATTTTGACCATCTAGACGTATAGGAACTTCTGGAACAAGTACAAAATCAATATCATTCATAGCTACAGCAGCTGTAGCAGTTAAAGCACCGCTATTACGACCCATAATTTTAACCAAGCCTATGCCATGAAAAGCAGACCTAGCCTCTGTTTGGGCACAACGCAAAGCCTCAACAGCTTTACCAACAGCGGATTCAAAACCAAACGTTTTGCTTACCCATAAAACATCATTATCAATCGTTTTTGGAATTCCTATTAATGCTATAGGAACTTTTCTTCTTTTAATTTCTTCGTGAATTGCATTTGCACCCGCTAAAGTGCCATCGCCACCAATTGTAAAAAGAATATTTATGTCTCTTAACATAAGAGCATCGACAATAGAGATAGGATTAGAGTGACCTCTACCAGTACCTAAAACACTCCCACCTTCAAAATCAATATTTTGAACCGAAAGAGAGTCTAAACGTCTCCACCCAAATGCAAATCGTTTTGTTAAAGGGTCATGTGTAAATCCCTGGTATCCAAAAGGAACACCATAAATATTTTTTACTCTGTAACGATCAGAAAGAAAGGTAACTAAATTTTGAACAACATTGTTTAAACCAGGTGCAAGACCACCACATGTAACAATAGCTACTTTTAAATTATCTGGGTTCCAAAATATTTTTTCTCTAGGACCAGCCAATTCAAAAGTTGAAGGTTGAAAAAGAATTTTACCATTATCTGGACGAGAGGCTTTTAGCAATCCTTCCAAAGAAATATCAACCAAAATTCTATCCTTCCCATCTTCAATAAAATTCTCTGTTTGAAAAGAGACTCTTAAAGGTGAGGGAATATGCGCTTGGCCAAAAGATTGTGTTAAACTTTCGACCATAAACGTTTCTGGTTTAATTTCAATGGTATAACTCATTTTTAACCTCAAGCAAATGCAGCATTCTGTTCATCAAATACTTCTTTTAAAGCATCGGAAGCCAGATCTAACATCTTGTTAAGTTGTTCGCGAGTATAAGGACGTTTTTCTGCTGTCCCTTGGATTTCAAGAAGTTGTCCACTCGCTGTCATTACAACATTGAGATCAACATCAGCTTTTTGATCTTCTTGATAATCTAGATCCACAAAAATTTGGTCTTCAAAAAGCCCTAAAGAAATAGCAGCAACTGCGTCTCTTAATGGATTATTTCTGATTTTGTTTTGTTTTATCAAAGCCTCAATTGCTAGTTTTAACGCAACATAACCACCAGTAACAGAAGCAGTTCTTGTTCCTCCATCGGCTTGAATGACATCACAATCAATAATAATTGTTCTTTCACCTAATAATTTCATATCGACAATGGAGCGTAAAGAACGGCCAATTAGTCTTTGGATTTCTTGAGTACGACCAGAAAGATGTTGGCGTTCGCGACGCGAACGATCTTGAGTAGATGCAGGTAATAAAGAATATTCTGCTGTCACCCAACCTTGTCCTCTTGTTCCACGCATCCAATTTGGTACGGAATCTTCAACACTTGCCGAACACAAAACCTTAGTTTCGCCGTATTCAATTAAGACAGAACCCATAGGATTTTTTAAATATTTAGGCGTAATTTTAATTGCTCTTGGCTGAGAAGCTGTACGACCATGTGAACGTAATGACATAAATTACCTCTATTATAATAAGAATCAGAGCCCGATCTTTGATGAAAAGCCCTTTAAAAGTTATACCTTAAAAAATTTATGCAAAGAGGGAAAGAATAACTGATAAAAATTTTAAATTATTTTATCTGGGGAGGAGGGAAGAGATTAAAATCCTTTTGTATATATAAAAAAAAACTTTAAAAAATTTTAGATTTCTTTCATTATATCATAAGAGTCATTTGAATTTACTTTTTTAAGATAGAAAAATATCAAAAAGAAAAGATTTATATCATTTCTAAGAATTTGATTCTTTTATTTGTTGCGCAAAATAGGCCCATTCGTTTTCACTTAAATCAGTTACATGTGGACTCATAATTTGGTTATTTGTATCCAAATGCTTTAAATTCCATGCGCAATGACCTAATTCATGTGCAATTAAATTTAGTCTTTTTTCTTCATCTAATAATTCCCATTTGCTTCTATCAATAAAAATTTTCCTTGAGGTTACTTCATTATTTAAGGTATTTTTTTTACATACACCCAAAATATCTTTTGAAGAGTCACGTGAAAAACTATTTACTTCATTTGATGAATCGTTCTTATGTAAAATAAGACTTACATTATTTATTTTTTCAATTTGTGAAGGATTAATATTTAGTTTTAATAATTTTTCTTTTAGATTTTTAAGATATATTAAAAACTCAGAGTCTACAACAATTTCATCTTTAACATCACTTGAGTTTTTATTTTGGTTAACACTTTCATTAGAAGATTTGCCACATCCTACAAAACATAATAATGTAAATACAAAAAAAGGTATCATTTTTTTCATAATATATCCTTATTTATTTTTTTTTGATTTAAAATAATTAATTTCTATTAGAGGCTCATTTTAATTTATTATATAAATATTTTTGGTACGAAATAGGAGGATCAAACTCCATATGCTTTTTAGCCTTTTGCACCTGAAACGAGCACGTTTATCAGTTAGCTACCTCCCTATTTATTTCTTATGAAAATAAATCATAAAAAATGAACATATAATTGCTAAATAAAGCAATCAAAACGAATATCCAAAACTAATTTTTGAATCTATTTGCAATCCATTTAATTTACCAAATATATATCCTAATCCTAATTTTAAATCAAATAAAAAACCGTAATCTATTTTATAGACAGGCCCTATGAATGTTTGTATTCCAACTCCATATTTATTTGATTCCTGATATTTACCTTTTAAGTAAACAAAATTTGAAAGAAGGTTAGTTTCTAAATCCAAATTTTCGGTAAATTTAAAAATTTGCAGATGCACTCCTAACCCAGATCTTATAAAATATCCAGTATCTTTAAATTTTTCTTCATTTTTTATATTATTTTGTGAATATGGGATGTTATAAACTATTTCTACTGTTTCCATTTTATTAACATTTGCATAATCAAAATTTAATATTATAAACTTATACTTAAAGGAAGTAGATGAATATAAAAAACTATTTTGAGGCAAGTTTAAATTATTCAATTGATCATTTGATAAATTACCAAATGATTTTAAATAACCAACCCCCGTCCGTATTTGAAAATTATTCTCATTACTATTAGAATTAGAAGAGTCCTCTTTTAATATCTTGTCTTGTTTTTTTTCCTCTTTCTTTAATGGTTGTATATCATAATTATTTTCTTTGGCTTTGTATGGGTTTGGAAGAGTTATTGGTATTTTTTGTTTAATTTGAAATTGATTAAAATAGACTTTTAATACTTCTTGAGACTCAGACGGGTGAATTTTTTGAATTTCAAAACTCTCATCTTTGCAGTATAGCCCCAGGTAAATTGGAATTCCCGAGGGAGTATAAAATAAATTTACATTTTTGTATTGAGATCCATTGATATATAATAAACAATCTTCTTTATTTTGCATTCTCTCAATAATAATTTTAGTTTTTAAAGCAGTTCTATTTTCTTTTAAACCTAATGCTAATTTTTTAGCGATAGAAAAATTAATATGTTTAGATATTTCATTAGGAAGCTCTTTTTTTTCATTTTGAGATAATAAAGATTGTAATGAATAAATATCATCTTTAATTATGCCATTTAAAAATAAATAATTATTTATTGGTGTTTCTGCATTACCTATTCTCAAATCAAGCTGAATAGACTCCTTTAAATCAATCAAATTTTTTTCTATTTGTTCCGTATTTAAATTATTTTCATTTTTTTCATATAATAAAATGGTATCATCTAGTATTTTTGTTGAATTTTGGTTACTAAAGACTTTAAAATTCATCAATAAAAACATGAATATTATAAACACTTTAAAAATATATCTTATAACCATAAAATATCTTTCATTTAATTAATAAAAAATCAATTGTGTATTATATATACACAATCAGATAAATTTGTTTATATTATTGACAAATTATTTCAGATACAGACTTTTAAAATTTCAAAATTACCCTAACACAATGATATTAATTTATTTTTAAAAATTGGCACGGATCTTTCTTATACAAAATTAAGAATAACACTTCATGTTATTTCTCTCTATTTTCCAAAAAAGTGAGCTAAATAATGAATTTTTCAATTAAAAAACACATTAGTAACATATCATTAATGAATTTATTTATTCCTTTATTTTTTATAACTTCATTATTTTATTGTGTATTTTTAAGTTTTCAAGAAAGAAGAAAATACGCTCTACTACAAAAAAATATGGCTGATATTTCAGTTATTTATCCTAATGATGTGCCTGAAGTTTCAAATGAAAATATAGACCTTGCTATGGCACTTTTTTCCATAGATATAGATGAAAATATAGAATACCCCATATTCAATGATGAGTTACCTTACAGGGGACTTACTTTAGGGAATGCTTTTTCAAAAAATAAGGAAGTTTTAATTGGAAAAATGGCTTTTGAAAGCTGGGGAATTCTAGGCTCAACTTTGGCTCATGAAATCGAAATTCATGGAAAACAATCCTTTTTAGAAATTGAAATATTAAATTATTTATATTCTCTTAAAACAATTCCCGAGAAATTTATAGCAAATTTTATTCCTAATTCATTTAAATTAAATTATGGTAATTTAGGATATGGATCTTATATGGCTGAAAAAGAAGCTTACAATCATGAATTAAACTCTAAGAAAAGATTTAATTTAAACAAAAATGAAATATATGCTATTAAGTATACATTAGAAAACGATCTAATTTAAATTACCTTATTTGTGGATGTATTGGCGGACAAATTCCAATAGTATTATCTGACTTATAAATATTATTTTTATTATAATTATTATTTATATTTGAGTTTTTTTCAATATTATTATTTTCAAAAGAATAACCATTATTTCGACCAATAAAAGTATTAATAGATATTTTATAATCTTTTCCTTCTTTAATTTTTATAGAATTATTGTAATTATATGAAGGAAAATCACATTGATTAGAAATATTTTGCTCATAGTTATAATTAGGTTGTTTTTTATTTTTTAAATAATTTTTTGAAGGAAAAATATTCAAATCCCCCTCTATTTTTTCATATCTAGATTTAACAGGTAGATCAGATTCTGTATGATCTTCATATTCGATATTATCCTTGGGTAAAAACATTTCTAAAGAATTTAAACTATTAGAATATACCTTTATAGAAAAGAATAAAATATTAATTAAAATAATAATATATATTTTCATGACAATTCCTAATATTAATCCATTTAATTGATTTTTATTAACTTTAAAAACCAATTAAATAGCTTTATCAAATTTTTTATTTTTTTTCAATTAATAGATGAAACACTTATGGAGAATCATTCTATTCTGTATTTAATTTTTTGGATTTTTTGTCTAATTGATATTTTTCACATTTCATAATTAAACTTGCCCTACTTATTCCAAGCTTAATTGCAGCTTTGCTTTTATTCCAATTTTCCTTTTCTAAATTAGCAAATATCATTTCTTTTTCTAGCTGTTCTATAGCTACTTTTAAATTCCCTTCTTTATTAATTCCTTTAAATTTTTCCTCTTTATCTTGAATTCCAAAAATTCTTTCTGAAAGTAAATCATCACTAATTTCTTCATTTTCTCCTGACAAAACACAAAGCCTTTCTACTTCATTTTCTAATTCTCTTACATTACCAGGCCAAGCATATTTTTCCATTCGATATAAACATCCTGATGAAATTTTTTTAACTTTCGTATTATTTAATTTACTATAGTTATCTAAAAATTTTTTTATCAAAAGAGGAATATCTTCAATTCTTTCTTTTAATGAAGGCAATTTAACATTAATTACATTTAATCGATAATAAAGATCTTCACGAAAAGTTCCATTTTTTACCATGAGCTCTAAATTTTTATTTGTTGCTGCTAAAATTCTAACATCTACTTGTTTTTGCTCTGTTCCTCCAACAGGAATAAAAGTACCTTCTTGCAAAATTCGCAATAATTTAACTTGCATTGTTGTAGAAGTATCACCTATTTCATCTAAAAAAAGTGTGCCCTTATCTGCTAACTCAAATAAACCTTTTTTATCTTTTATTGCATTGGTAAATGAACCTTTAACATGACCAAATAATTCTGTTTCTAATAAGTTATCATTTATGGCACCACAATTTTGAATAATAAAATTTTTAGATTTTCTTTTTGAATTTACATGAATTGCTTTAGCAATTCCTTCTTTACCAGTACCATTTTCTCCCGTTATTAAAATAGTTGCTTCGCTTTCACTTATTTTAGATAATAGCTTAAACACTTCTTGCATAGCAGAACTTTTTCCAACAATATTATTAAAGTTCCAATCTTTTTTTAGGCTAGATGATATAGCATTTATTTCATCTTTATTATCTAAAATTGATTTTCTTAGCTGTATAATTTCATCTAGAACGACTTGCAATAACTCTTCTAAATATTTAACTTCTTTCATAGATAAAACAGGTAATTCATTAATATAAGACTCTAATTCAGTTGATTCCTTTATAAATGATTTTTTTAAATAGTTACGTAATTTACTTTTTTGTTCTTCAACAGTCTCTTCAATTATAAATCCATCAGCAAAAATACATCCTAAATATTTGTCACCTAATTTTAATGGTAATGAAATAGTAGAGAAACCTGCATGACATGTTGAAATTAATTGTTCATTTGCTTCTTCAGATTCAATTGTTGTTACTCTAGCAACATTTACACAGTCTTTAAAAGACTCATTATTTTCTGTTATTAATTTGCATATTGGGTTTTTTGGATTAAAAAATCTACCCTGAGGGACTCCTCTTAAAAATCCTTTTTCATCTGTAAAATTTAATTGGATATTCCACCAACTTCCAATAATTTGCTTTAATCTCTTAACAATATTAAGGTTTTCGAAATGATCGAAATTGAATTCAATCTCTTCAGCCACTTAGTATCCCCCAAAATGAGGTCTTATTTTACAACTCATTCATTTCGGAGAAAAATGAAAAAACTTTAATCAATTTGAAAAAAAAATAAACAGTTTTGTTAAATGCAAAATAAAAAGTCGTTAAAAAAAAGGAAAAATTGACTTGACGCAAAATCATTTTATTTGCATAATTGCCTTAGCCTCGAGTAGTTTTTGTTAAATAATATGGCAGAACCTACAATTAATGTATTAGGAAGCTAAAGGTTTTTTGGTGCGCACGCCCTCCGGCCAAGTACGATTGAGGGAAGCCTAAAGAGAAATCACGAAGCATCCACTTTTTAGGAAGTGGGTTTCTCCTATCATAAAAAAGTACTTGAGGTGTTTTTTTATTCCTCTAAAATATCTTTTTATTTCCATCAAAACATTTATTTTATATTAAAAATTACAAATAAAAATTTAATTTTATACTTTTCAAAAATCTGCCTAAAAAAATAACTCGATTTCATTGTTATGTTCACTTAATATCCCCTCGACTAAAAAAGGATCCTTACAAATTTTAAGTTTTGTAACTATGGATTTACAAAAGGAGACTCTCATGAATAACGAATATTCTGGAATTGCAAATATTAATGGGCAAATAACGGATCTAAATGAGGCAAAAATATCTTTATCCGATAGAGGTTTTTTATTTGGACATTCTATTTTTGAAACATTACTTATTAAAAATGGAAATATAATTAGCTGGGATTATCATTTTGAACGCATGAAATTTAGTTGCCATGAAGCATTTATTCAAATTCCTAATGAAGAAATACTTTTTGAATGGGCCTCTGAAGCTGTTAAAGAAAATATAAAAAAATCAGGTGTTATAAATGAAAAAGCACAATTAAGAATTATCATTACTGGTGGTAATTCTTTTGATCTTTTTATTAAAAAAGAAAATGAATTGTTACCAAAACCTAATATTATCATTATTTGTCGCAATGTAACAGGACCAACTAAAGATAATTATACAAATGGAATTTCATTGAAATCTATTCCTGATCTAAGATCGCCAGCTCTTATCGAAATAAAAAGCTGTTCTTATTTATATAATTTAATTTCTATAGAAAAGTCTAGATTAGAAGGATTCAATGATGCATTATTTTATAATTCAAATAATATAATAACAGAATCTACAACATCAAACTTTATATGGTTTAATGAAGATTTAATAGTAAGATCTATTGCATTTAATGGATCCTGTCTTGCTGGAGTTACCTTAAGTAGACTTATCTCTGGATTAAAAAAAATGAAAATATCATTTGACTGGAGCGAATTAAATCGTACAAATATATCCACTGTTAAAGGATGCGGTATTATTTCATCAATTCGTGGAATTCTTCCTATCAATCAAATTGATGATAATCATTTTGACATCCAATCTTATAAATATTTCTTTGAAAAGCTAAATTTAGCCCTTCAAAGTGAAGAATCCTAAGGCACAAATAATGAGAGTAATTGCTGGGCAATACAAACGCCGACTTTTAAATACCTTACCAGGAAATGATGTTACAAGACCAACATCAGACAGAGTGAAAGAAAGTATTTTTAATATCATTTCAAACGAAATACCTAATGCAAACGTATTAGATCTTTTTGCAGGAAGCGGCTCTTTAGGGATTGAATGCTTAAGCAGAGGAGCCAATAAAGCTATTTTTGTCGAAAATAACATAAATGCTTCCAAAAATATTCAGTTTAATCTTGATAATTTAAAAATAAATTCGAATGATTATTTATTATTTAAACAAGATGCTTCCAAATTTTTAAACTCCAGTAATTTCGATTTTAAAATTGATATTATTTTTATTGATCCTCCTTATCTTTCAAATTGGTATGAAAATGCACTTATGGAAATTGAGCAATCTAATATTTGCAATCAATTTTGCACTGTCATTTTTGAAATGCCCACAAATTCAAAAATTCAATTACAATCCAATTCTCAGAGTTGGACTAAAGACGATGAGCGAATTTATGGAAAAACCAAAATTGAAATTTGGCGGAGAGGACAAACTGAATGAAAAAAAACTTTATTTTAACAATAATATCATTATCTTTTTCAATCGCAACTTTAAGTGGTTGCAGCACTCCTTCGAATTCTTCAAATAGTATAAATTATATTATTTCAGGCAATAAATACGCAGAAAAAGGTGATTTTGCAAAATCAGCAGAGCAGTATAAACTCGCATTAAAGCAAGAACCTGACTCAAATACAGCAAAAAGAAACCTAGGATTGGTCCTTGTAAAAATTAGCAAGTATAAAGAAGCCGTTGCTTTATTAAATGATGTTGCCCCTAATTATCCTAAAGATTCTGAGCTTTATTACTTTTTAGGCGAAGCAAATAGAGGTATTGGTTTTGAAAAAGAATCAATTAAAGCTTATCAATATGCTTTAAATTTGAATCCAAATGATCTTAGAACGATTAAATCCTTAAGTTGGGTTTATCTTAAAATTGGAAATTATGATCAAGCTGAAAATCTAATTAAAAAGAGTTATGATAAAAACCCACTAGATCTTCAGCTAATGCTAATTATGACTAGTATAGATGTAAAAAAAGAGCGCTTTACAAAAGCAATAAAAGAAATGCAAGAATTTGAAAAATCAGAATACAAAATTGTAAGCCGCGACCAGACAACAGCAGAAACAGAAAAAATTCTATTATTAAATGTTCTTGGCAATGCCTATGCCGGGATTAATGATTGCAATAAAGCACAAAAAATATTTGATATAGTATTAAAATCAAGACCTTTCCTAGCACCAACCTTAACCGATTCCGCCAAATGCGACCTCAAAACAAACAATACGATTCAAGCAAGAGGCAAACTTGAAAAAGCGTACTCTTCTGAACCCGATTACCCTGAAACTCTTTTTCTATTAGGCAAAATTTATACAAACCATGACCCTAAAAAAGCTGCTTTTTACTACAAAAAATTCATAGAAATCAGTTCTGATGATAAAAACTTTGAAATGGAAAGCAAACAAGCACAGGCTTCTTTAGAACAGCTGCAAGCTAAAAACTTCGACTCAAGTAAGAAATCTGATTGACGCTTGTTTCAGATTAGATAACTATAATAAGCGCATGAACCCTTCAAGGGTTGAAGATTATTTGTCACAAAATAAACCAAATGAAAGAAAGGTATCAAACGATGAAACTCTCATCAGAACAACTCGAACGTCTCGCAGAGCGTGTATTTAAAGTGCTAAAGTGTTCTGGTCATATCGAACTTGACTATGATACCGAAGAACGAATTGAAGAAAAAGTGATTGAACAAATCACAAATGTTCTTGAAGACGACTCCAGAACAGAAGACAGACTATCTCGCGAAGCAGAGCGCCTAGTTCAACAACAAAGCCAAATCGCAAAATCATCAGGCAAAAGCTATGAAAATCTTGTAGACGAAGTAAAAATTCGTTTAGCAAAATCAAAAAGAGTCATTCTTGGAGATGATCCAGAACGTGCCGACTCCCTAGCTGAAAAAGTTTTAAAAGCAATATGGAAGATCGACAGCCTTGATTTCTTTAGCGAAGACATGAAAGTGCAAAATTGCATTGCCCGTGCTATCCATCGTTTCCGTCTAGAAGACGATCGTATCATTGAAGCTGTTGAAAAAATCGTTAATAAGAAAAGTGGAGAAGAACCATACAGCCATGCTTGGTGCATAGCTTATGATAAGTGCTATAATGAAGTTCGCCAACGCATTGCCAATCAAAAATCTTCCGACGAATCTCCTTCAATGGGTGGCTAACTTAAAAACATAAGAGAAAATCTATCGTGCAGCTAACAGAAGAGTTCGTTCACCTTCATATTCACTCGGAATATTCTCTCTTAGATGGCTCAATAAAAGTTAAAAAACTCGTAAAAGAACTCAGCAAAAGAGCCGCTAAAGCAGCGGCTCTAACTGATCATGATGGTATGCATGGTGTTCTTGAGTTTTACTTAGCCTGCCAATCTGAAAAAATAAATGGAATTATTGGATACGAAATAAATGTAGAGCCCGTATTCTTAGAAGATAAAAAACAAGTAACACATTTAATTTTACTAGCAGAAAATGATTTAGGATATTCAAACTTAATAAAACTCTGTACAATAGCTAATACCTCAGGAAAAAATGCTCTATTTCCTGATTCAACAAATGTTTCTTGGGATGAATTAAAAAAACATTCTGAAGGTATTATTTGTTTGACAAGTTGCATGAAAAGTGAATTATCCAAGCTTATATTATTAGAACAAAGTGACAAAGCAGCTTTATACTTAGAAAAATTAGCCTTAGTTTTTGGTGTTAATAATACTTTTGTAGAACTTATTGATAATGGAATCCCAGAACAAAAGTTTTTAATAAATCAACTTGTCGCACTTGCAAAAAAATTAAATATTGAAATTGTTGCTTCTGCAGATGTCCATTATTTATATCCAAAAGATAAAGAAACACATATGTCACTTCTTGCAATTAAAAATAAATTGCAAAAATCAGATGTAAGAGGCATTCCTGATGAAATTGAATTTCATCTTGCTACTGCTGAAGAAATGATAAATAAATTTTCCTCTTACCCCGAAGCCATAGTAAATACAAAAAAAATTGCAGATCGGTGTCATGTAAAAATAGATACAAAAAGTATTTTTATGCCTGACTACAGACAATTTGAACATGAGACTTCAGATGATTGCCTTGTCAGACTTTCAAAAGAAGGCCTTGAACTGAGAAAAAGTGCTGTTGCATTATGGATGGGAAATAAATTTTCAGAAGAAATTTGGGAAGACTACAAAAAACGTCTCGATTATGAATTATCAGTTATTTTAAAAATGAAGTTTTCTGGATACTTTTTAATAGTACAGGACTTTATCAACTGGGCCAAAGAAAATAATATCCCGGTTGGTCCAGGGCGTGGTTCTGCAGCGGGCAGTGTTGTTACTTATGCATTAAGAATTACAAATATTGATCCTATTCGATTTAATTTATTATTTGAAAGATTTTTAAACCCCGATCGAATTTCTATGCCCGATATTGATACAGACTTTTGCCAAGATAGACGAGCAGAAGTATTAAATTATGTTTATCAAAAATATGGTAACAGAGCTGTCTCACAAATTGTTACCTTTGGCCGAATGATGGCAAAAAATGCTTTAAAAAACTTGGCTCGAATTAATGGCTGGTCTTTTCATGACAGCAATGAATTTGCAAAATTAATTCCAGAATCACCTGGTATTACTTTAGAACAAGCAATTAAAGAAGAAGAGAAAATTAGCCAAAGAATAGAAGCCGATGAAAGAGCAAAAAATCTTTGGGAAGGTGCACTTGAAGTTGAAGGCACTCTTAGCTCTCTAGGTATTCATGCTGCGGGAGTTATTATTTCGGATAGGGCTTTAGACGAACGCTGTCCTTTGCTAGAAACAGAAGGCCAATTATTAACTCAATTTGAAAATAAATATGCAGAAAAAATTGGGCTTATAAAATTTGACTTTTTAGGCTTAAAAACTCTTACTGTTATAGACAATGCTGTAAAACTTATTCACAAACAAAAAGATCCAAAACTAGATATAGAATATATCGAACTTGAAGATAAAAAAGTTTATGAAATGATTTCCACCGCTCATGTTACTGGAATTTTTCAGCTCGAGTCCACAGGCATGAGAAAACTCATTGCCGATTTAAAACCAACTTGCTTTACAGATATTATTGCTGTTTTAGCTTTATTTAGACCGGGACCTCTAGGTTCAGGGATGGTTGAAGACTTTGTAAAAAGAAAACATGGAGAAACTCAAGTTGAATACCCATTTCCTGAATTAGAACCTATATTAAGTGATACATATGGCGTTATTGTTTATCAGGAACAAGTCCAAAAAATTGCGGCCGTACTTGCAAATTATAGCCTTGGTGAAGCTGATTTATTACGTCGTGCCATGGGTAAAAAAGACAAAAATGAAATGGAAAGACAAAAAAGCCGTTTCGTTAGTGGAGCAACTGAAAATAAACATGATCCACAAAAATCTGCCGACTTATTCGATCTTATGGCAAAATTTGCTGAATATGGCTTTAACAAAAGTCATACAGCCGCTTATGGTTGGGTAACGTACCAAACTGCTTGGTTAAAAACATACTATCCAACCGAATTTATGACTGCAATTATGACATGCGACTTGGATAATACAGATAAAATTGTTGGGTATGTCCGTGACTGTAAACGCATGAAAATCAGAATTTTACCTCCCTCTGTAAATCATTCTCGATTTGAATTTAGCATTCCAGAAGATAAAGTCATTCAATTTGGATTAGGTGCCATAAAAGGACTTGGCTCCGGTATTATAAATATGATTGTTTCTGAACGCGAAAAAGGTGGTATTTTTTCTACCGTTCCCGAATTTATTGCCAGATTAGATGCAAGAAAATTAAATAAAAAAGTAATGGAAAGTTTAATTAAAGCAGGAGCCTTTGATTCCATCGCCTCAAATCGTGCTGAATTATTAACAAACTCTGATTCCTGGATGCGAACGATTGCCAAAGAGGCAGAACGAGACGAAAGCACAGGCTATGATATATTTGGTATAATTGAACAAACACCTTTAAAAACAGAAAAAACAAAAGAACCTATTAAAGAATTAAAAACAAATAAAAATTCTAAAAATAAGTTTGAGTTTTGTCCAAAAGCTATTCCTACATTAATTAAAACAGAAAGCTGTTCCTATAAAATATTGAACCACTTGGTTGCTGTACAATTAAAAGAAACAAAACCTTGGAATTATCAAGAACAATTAAGTCATGAATTTTCTACACTTGGTTTTTATATGACGGGACATCCCGCTGATTTACTAAGAGAAGATATAAAAGAAATTACTGAAATTACTCTTGATCAAACTGCATTTTATTTAGAGCCAGAAAATGTTCCTGATTACAAAAGAAAAGCAATTAAAATAGCTGGCATTGTATCTATGGTTTTAGAAAAAAAGAATAAAGATGGAAACCCTTTTTTAGTTCTAAAAATTGAAGATGGCTATGGCGAATTAGAAGTTACTTTATTTAGCAAACAATATACAGCATTAACAGAACCTATTAAAATAGGAGAAGCTCTGCTAATTGAGTGCAAAATTAAAAAGGGTATAGAAGAAGGAAGTGTCAAAGGAATTGTACAAAGTATTGATCGAATTTCAAATAAAAGAATTGAACTGGTAAAACGTATCATATTAAATACAGATGAAGATTTTTTAAAAGAAACTAAAAATTTATTATTACTTGAAGAAATACTCAAAAAAAACAAAGGGAATACTCCTTTATTTATGGACATTTTAATTCAAGATCAAAATTTAAGAATAAAAGCAAAATTAGGAAATCATTTTATTAAACCAACAGATACTTTTATTTTTGATATAGAAAACACTTGGCCTGGTATGATAAAAGTAGAAAGATTATATCAACTACCAATTCAGCAAATATAAAAAAACCCACCAAAAGTTCAATTTGGTGGGCTAATAAAATATTTTAAATTATTTTACTCTGTTAATTTTTATTACATCATTGCTTTCAACATTTGTTAAAACAAGAATATCATCAGATTCAAGAGCATATTTGGAATTAAAACTTTTAACTTTATTTTTGCAACTAAATCCACCTTGTGTATTTTCAGCAGATAAATCTTGTTTCAATTCTATAGTATCTTTTGATATTTTAAAATTATTTGTAGATGCTTGAACAGTACAATAAACTATCCCATTATTATCAAATGAATTTATAAATGTTAATTCATTATTTTCAACTTTCATTACTGTTGTTAGATAATGATTAGGAATAGTTAACCCTGTACTATCATTTATTACTGGAATTTTAAATAAAAACCAATTCCCTAAAATTCTTTTATCTGCATCAGAAGAGATTTGTTCTACTTTTGGAGAATTGGAATCTTTTTTTCCACAACTGATTACGGCAGTAGTGATTAAAAGCGAAGTGATTATAGCTATTAATTTGTTGATTTTCATTAATTATTTTCCCTTTATTCAATAAAATTACACTTAAAAACAACTTGATTTAGCTATTATAGAAAACATAACAAGTAAATATATATTTTATGTTTTTTAAATATATTTATTTAATAGTTAATTCATATATTTAAAGGACTAAAAAATTAAACTATTACATAATTCAAATAATAAAATATAATTTTAACAAAATATTGTCATAGTATTTGAATACAAATATATAAAAGTGCTATATTTAAATAGAATAAGAATTTTTAAAAGGAGAATATATGGTACTAAAATTTTATTCATTCAAAACGAAGTCTCTTTTATTTATCTCTAGTTTTATATTAATGAACTCATTAAATGCAAAAGAATTGACATTTTGCCATGAAGATAATGAATCATTCCCATGGATTATGAAAAATAATTCAGGACTGAATATGTTTGAAATTCAAGGAATTGAAAAAAAAATACCAGAGCTAAAGGTTAAATTAACGGCAGCTCCCTGGAAACGTTGTTTAGAAGAACTAAAAGAAAACAAATTTGATGGTGTATTTGCTGGAAGCTACAAAGCAGATCGTCTTGAAAATGGAGCTTATCCAGGTATCCCACTAGGCTCAAAAGAAGGAAAACCAGATGACTCTAAAAGAACTCATACATCTGAATATGCGCTTTATATTAAAAAAGGAGCAAATATTCATTGGGATGGAAGTAAGATAACAGGAGCTAAAAAAGTAGGAGCACAAAGCGGTTTTTCTATAGTTGATTTATTAAATAAACAAAAAGAAATGAAAAATATTGAAACTGTGGAAGACTCTGCTAAGACCTCGGTAGCTCTTATAAATAATGTATCTAAAGGCAACTTAGATGCAGCTGCTATGCTTGTTTTTCAAGCAGATAACACAATAAAATCAAATAAAGAATTTTCAAATGTAATTAAGTTAGATCCTCCACTTGAAAAAAAATCATATTTTTTAATTTTATCTCATAAATTAGTAAAAGAAGACCCTGAACTAGCAAAAAAAATTTGGAAAAGTCTTGAAGAAGTAAGAGAATCAAATGAGTATAAAGCAAAAATAAAAGAAGTTTTAAAATAAAAAAATATTTTTACGAAATACTCAATTTTAGTTTTTTGGCTATATCATTTCCAGCTAACCAGCCTCCAGTCCAAGCATTTTGAAAATTAAAGCCACCCGTTATGCCATCTATATCAATAGTTTCACCAGCAAAATAAAGGCCTGGATGAATTTTACTTTCCATATTTCTAAAATCTATTTCATCTCTTGTAACTCCACCAGCAGTTACAAACTCATCTTTAAAAACACCTTTTCCAGATACATCTAGTTTTGTTTGTGTTACTTTATTAGCCAAATCTATTAATTGCTTTTTTGTTACATCTGCATAAATTTGGTTTTCATCTATTCCTGAAACTTTTAATAAGGAGTCCCAAAATCTTTTTACGCATTGAAATGGATTTTCATTTATTATTTTTTTCTTTGGTGAATTTTTTTTACATTTTTCAAGTATTTGTAAAGCATTATCAGATTTTAAATTACCTTGCCAATTTACAATAATACTTGCTTTGTATTTTGATTGGTATAATTCTCTTGCAGCAAAAGCAGAAAGCTTTAATATTGCAGGGCCACTTAACCCCCAATGGGTAATTAAACAAGGACCTTCCTGAATAAAATCTTTTGAAACACCTTCTATTTTTAAAATTATTTTTACCTGAGGAAAAGAAATACCAGGTAAATCATCTAATAATGGATCTTTTATTTGAAATGTAAATAAAGAAGGAACAGGTGAAATTAGTTTATGGCTTAGTTTTTCAGCCAAAGAAACTCCATAAGGCATACTTCCTGTTGCTAATAATATATTTTTAGCAAAAATTCGTTCCTCAGATTTTACGATTAATTCATAACCATCTGTTACTTTAACAATATTTTCAACCAATTTGTTTTTTCTAAGCAAAACACCCGACTCTCTTGCCGTGTTCAGTAAACAGTCCACTATTGTTTGAGAGTCATTTGTTATGGGAAACATTCTTCCATCATCTTCAACTTTTAACTCAACACCATGTTCTTTAAACCAGGAAACTGTGTCCTTAGGTTGAAAACGATGGAATGGTCCGACAAGTTCTTTTTGGCCACGAGGGTAATAAGTAACAAGTTGTTTCGGCTCATATTGATGATGCGTAACGTTACAACGCCCCCCACCCGATATTTTTACTTTTGTAAGAACGCGAGCTGTTGCTTCTAATATAAGAACTTTAGCCTCCTGATAAGCTTCTGCGCAGGCAATAGCTCCAAAAAATCCAGCAGCTCCCCCTCCTATAACGACAAAATCCCATTCTTCCATTTTTATCTCCATAAAAGAGCCTAACAAAGAGGTAAAACCTATATTTTAAAGGATTAATTGGCAAGATTTTGAATGATAAAATTCATTTTATCTCATACATAAAAAAAGAAAAGCCGGAATAATAATATTTTATCTATATTTTCATGATGTTATAATATTTTTTAATTTATACACAAAAAAACACTTTAATTATCAGGTATTAAAAAAATTATATATAAATATAAAGGTCAAAGAAAATATAATTCAAATATAACAATATTTTATGTATTTATAATATAAAGATATCTTAATCATTATTTAATTCGCGAAATTAAAACATGAACTAACAAGGTAACACGCCTAATTGATTAAATTATACTTAAATACAGATATTTATTCTTACAAATATCTATAATAACTAATATAAATAATTTCATAAATACATTAAAAATAAGGTGACAATTTTTTTCTGTTTTGTTAATTTAATTTATCGAGTTTTTCAACCTCGTAATTTATTCATATATTTTCTGATGGAAGGAAAGCTCATTATGAAACAATGGGAAATTTGGAAAATAGATTTAAGTCAACTCACCGATCCTGCAACATTAACTCAAACATCTGAAGAAAAAAGTGAAATTAATTACTGCATTATTGTAACTGGACAAAGCTATTTAGATACTTATCACGCACCTACTGTATTACCTATAATGCTTCATTGTTTAGGAAGCTATTCTGCTATTGCAATTGAAGGAAGTAAACAAACTGGTCTTTTTTGTGAATCCTACATTACTTGCGATCAAATATTAACTGTTCAAAGAAATATTTTTATCAAAAAAGTTGGTTTAGTTCCTGAAAACTTAAGATCTAAAATTCAAAATAAATTATTTGCATACTTCAAAGAATAAAATATAAAAAATCAATCTTAAATATAAAAAGTTAAATGAAAATATATTCATTTAACTTTTTTCATATAAAACGATAATTAAAAATTATTTCAATAACTTTACATTAATTAAAAATAATAATATTATTTCCTTAAGTTATTTAATTATAGTTAAAGGATTTCCTATGAACTTTGATGATGCCGTAAAAGCCCATACCGCATGGAAAGTGAAATTGTTTAATTATCTAAAAAATCCAGACAAATCTCTTGATCACAACATTGTTTGCAAAGACAATGTTTGTGATTTAGGTAAATGGATTTATAAAGTTGAAAATAAATTTTCAACCAACAAAAACTATCTCAAGCTAAAGTCAATTCATGCAGATTTTCATAAAGAAGCAGCTAATATTGTGCAGAGAATTGATAATGGCGAAAAAATAAATGAGACAGACATCACAGGAAATAATTCCAAGTTTAATACTTTATCAAATGAAATTGTTTCTTTACTAATGCAAATGCAGCATTTACTGATCTAAAGATTTTTTTTGTAAGTTTCTTTAAGATAAATTGATGTTATAAAAGCAACTAGCATTATTAACATTGTGATTAATATTATAAATAAATAATTTCCTTGAAATAAAACTGTAGATAACAGTGCTGGAGTCAAACCTCCTACTATTGCATAGGGTATGTTATAAGCAAGAGATAAGGCTGTCGCTCTAATTTTAGTGTCAAAAATTTCTGCAAATAAAGAACTAGATGCTCCAACATATAGCCCAAAAGAAATAGATAAAATGAACATATATAGATAAATAAACATAACTTCATTCATATTTGCCAATAAATAAAACAAAGGCCCAAATACAAGTATCATAAAAATAGACGAATAGATTATTACTTTTTTCCTTCCTATATAATCAGAAATAAAACCTCCAATTAATATAAAAATAGAAAATACTATCATTGAAAAACCGTTAACAGCAAGAGAAAAATCATTCGATTTTTTTAAATATGACTCTAAAAATGTAGGATTCCAAATATAAATTAATTGATAAAAGTATGCATAAGCCACAACTAGTAAAACGACAACAGTAATTAACTTAATAACTTCTTTTTTCGCTAAAAGAGAAAGAAATTTTTTGAAAGATATTTTCCCCAATTCTTTTTTTTGATTTGTATAAACAGAGCTTTCTTTAAGCATGAGTCTAATAAAAATAACTAATGTATTTAAAACAAATCCGATAAAAAAACTAACTCTCCATCCATAAGTATACAAAGTGTTATTCTTTTCAAAATAATGAATTATACCAAGAGTGATAAATGAGCTTATTAAAATCCCAATTGCTGTACTAGAAGGTACTGTACTTGTATATAAGCCCCTCCTTTTTTTAGGACTCATTTCAGAAATGTAACAAAGCGAGGTTGTATATTCACCTGCAATAGAAAAACCTTGTACAAATCTTAATATAGATAAAATAATTGCTGCACTAAAACCAATTTGTTCATGGGTTGGAATAAAACAAATAATTAAACTTGGAATAGCCATTAATAATTGTGAAATAATTAATGTTTTTCTTCTTCCAACTTTATCACCTAAATAACCAAAAAAAATAGCTCCAAATGGTCGAGCTAAAAATCCAATAGCAAAAATTAAAAAAACATAAATTATACTTTTCTTTTCACTAACATCTGGAAAAAAAAGTTTTGATAAAACAGGAGTTAGATAGGCATAAGCTAAGAAACTATACCACTCAACAACATTCCCCAAACCACTACCTAAAACGGTTAAAAAGATACTTGAAGTAGACTTTATTTTAAAGCTAGCCATTCATTCCTCCAATTAATTAAATTAACAAAGAAATTCTAACATCAGCTCGCTTTACAAAAAAGGTATGCAATCACTTAAAGTTGTCAAATCTAATTTAAAAGTTTACACTCCAGCGCAACCTAGAAGTCGTATAAGTTCTGTTACGTTTTAAATGCGAGGTTAAAAATGGCAAATGAAAATCGTTTTTTAGTTCGAAAAGTAGCCGTTTTAGGTTCTGGTGTAATGGGCTCACAAATTGCAGCACATTTAGCAAATGCAAATGTTGAAGTTATTTTATTTGATCTTACCTCTAAAGAAGGACATCCAAATAGTATTGTTCAAAAATCTTTAGCGTTTTTACAAAAATTAGAACCAACTCCATTTTCTGTAAAATCAAAAGTAAATTATATCACTGCAGCAAATTATGATAATGATATAAATCTTCTTGAACAATGTGATTTAATTATTGAAGCAATTAGCGAAAGAATGGATTGGAAAAAAGATCTTTATTCAAAAGTTTCTTCTAAAATTGCATCACATGCTATATTTGCAACAAATACATCTGGATTATCTATTCAATCTTTATCTGAGGTTTTACCATCTCATTTAAGAAAGAATTTTTGCGGAATTCATTTTTTTAATCCTCCCAGATACATGACTCTTGTTGAAATCATACCTCAAAAAGAAACAGACGCTAAAACTCTTGACCAATTAGAAGCTTTTTTAACAACGACACTTGGTAAAGGCGTTATTCGTGCCAAGGATACCCCAAATTTTATTGCAAATAGAATTGGGGTTTTTTCCATGTTAGCAACAATGTACCATACCGATAAATTTCATTTAGGTTTTGATACCGTTGATGCATTAACAGGTACATCAATTGGTAGAGCAAAAAGCGCAACATATAGAACATTAGATGTAGTTGGCATTGATACTCTTGCTCACGTTATTAAAACAATGGGGGATACACTCCCAAATGATCCTTGGCACTCCATTTTTAAAGTACCAAATTGGATTCAAACTTTAATATCTAAAGGTGCTGTAGGACAAAAAGCGGGGGCAGGGGTTTACAAAAAAAATGGTAAGGAAATTCATGTTCTTGATCTTGAATTACAAAACTATCGCTTAAGTAAACAAGAAGTTGATCCCTCTGTTGAAGCTATTTTAAAAATAAAAGATCCTTCTGAAAAATTTAAACAATTAATTAAATCAGATAATCCGCAGGCTCAATTTTTATGGTCTATTTTCAGAGATTTATTTCATTACTGTTCTGTTCAATTACAAGATATATCTGAAAATGCACGAGATCTCGATTTAGCTATTCGTTGGGGATACGGCTGGTCCATGGGGCCATTTGAAACTTGGCAAGCTGCGGGCTGGAAATTAATTACAGAAGCTATAAATAATGATATCGCCTCAGGTAAATCTATAACAAATACACCACTTCCAACTTGGGTAACAGATCAAAATCGTGTTGCTGTCCATTTTGCTGAAGGAAGCTATTCGCCAACTAAAAAAATAAATGAAGAAAGAAGAAAACTTCCAGTTTACTTAAGACAACATTATCCTGAAAAAGTTTTAGGGGAAAAACACTCGTATGGTGAAACCATTTTTGAAAATGATGGTGTTCGACTCTGGAATATTGATCCTGATATTGCAGTTCTTTCTTTTAAAAGTAAAATGCATGCTATTGGTTCCGATGTTTTAGATGGCGTAATTGAATCTGTTAAAGTAGCAGAAAAAAACTTTAAAGGTTTGGTGCTCTGGCAAACAGAATCTCCGTTTAGTGCAGGGGCAAATCTTGCTCAAGTAACTCAAGCGTTACAAACAAATAACTTCACCATTCTTGAAACAATGGTAAAACGTTTTCAAGAAGCATCCATGGCATTAAAACATTCATTAATCCCTACCGTCGCTGCCGTTCAAGGTCTTGCTCTTGGAGGGGGATGTGAATTTGTTATGCATTGCTCCAAAGCAGTAGCAGCACTTGAAACATATATGGGACTTGTAGAAGTGGGAGTAGGACTTCTTCCAGCAGGTGGAGGCTGTAAAGAGTTTGCCTTACGAGCAAGCCGTGAAGCAAAAGGAGGAAATATTTTCCCATTTTTGCAAAGATATTTTGAAAATATAGCAATGGCAAAAGTATCAAGAAGTGCTGAAGATGCAAAAGAGCTTGGTTATTTAAGACCATCAGACACCATTATTTTTAATCCTAATGAGTTACTTTATGTTGCTACTGCAGAAGCAAAAGGAATGTATGAATCTGGTTATCGTCCACCTCTAAAATCTAGAGATATCATAGTCACTGGAAAAGGTGGAATTGCGACCTTTAAAGCAGCTCTTGTAAATATGTTAGCAGGCGGTTTTATCTCTGAGCATGATTTTGAAATTGGAAAAAAAGTAGCAACCATTTTAGGTGGTGGAGAAATCGAACAAGGTAACATGGTAACTGACGAATGGTTACTTGAATTAGAATACCGTTTCTTTATGGAACTATTAAAAACAAATAAGACACAGCAACGAATAGAATTCATGCTAAAAAATGGCAAACCACTAAGAAATTAAGAAGGAGTTTCCATATGTCAAAACAAATTCAAGATGCTTACATTTGTGCCGCAATAAGAACTCCTGTAGGTAAAGCTCCTCGAGGAGTATATAAAGTAACAAGACCTGATGATCTTCTTACTCACTGCTTAAAAGGCTTATTAATTCAAGCACCCGAAATCGATCCAAACGAAATTGGAGATGTTATTGTTGGCTGCGCCATGCCTGAAGCTGAACAAGGAATGAACGTCGCTCGTATATCACTTTTATTAGCAGGGTACCCAAATTCAGTTCCCGGTATGACGATCAATCGTTTTTGTTCATCTGGGATTCAAGCAGTAGCCATGGCTGCAGATAGAATTAAATTGGGAGAAGCCGATTTAATGGTTGCCGCAGGAACAGAAAGCATGAGTCTTATTCCAATGATGGGCCATAAAGTCGTGATGAATCCTGCTTTTTTCAATGATCAAAACATTGGGATTGCTTATGGAATGGGAATGACAGCTGAAAAGGTTGCTGATAAATGGAAAGTAACAAGAGAAGCACAAGATTTATTTGCTTTAGAAAGTCACAGAAGAGCTACAGAAGCAATTAAAAATGGTGAATTTAAAAATGAAATTATTCCATACACAATTACGGATGCTTCTCCTGGAAGAATTGGGGAAATCATTACAAGTAACAAAGTAATTATCCATGATGAAGGCCCAAGAGCAGACTCAACAATTGAGGCATTAGCAAAATTAAAACCTGTTTTTGCAGCACGAGGAAGTGTTACCGCAGGAAATAGTTCACAAATGAGTGATGGTGCTGCAGCTATTCTTTTAGCAAGTGAAAAAGCAATCAAAAAATATAATCTTGTTCCCTTAGCAAGATTTGTGAGTTTTTCTGTTGCAGGAGTTCCTCCAGAAATTATGGGAATTGGTCCAAAAGAAGCTATTCCAAAAGTTTTAAAACAAGCGGGAATAAAACAAAATAATATTGATTGGTTTGAATTAAATGAAGCATTTGCAGCACAAAGCTTAGCCGTTATTCATGATTTAGGATTAGATCCTTCAAAAGTAAATCCTTTAGGCGGAGCAATTGCTTTAGGACATCCCCTTGGTGCAACAGGTGCAATCCGAACTGCAACAATCGTTCATGGTATGAAAAGACATAATCTCAAATATGGAATTGTAACGATGTGTATTGGAACAGGTATGGGTGCTGCTGGTTTAATAGAAATGGTTTAAAATAAACTCTCCTCTTCAAAAAGAAGAGTAAAACTCTTCTTAATCTCTTTATTGAAACAAAATCCCTTTGCTTAGTAACAAATTTAATCATTAACTTATTATTAAAAATAGATGAAAGAAATACAATAAAATAAAATTTAATGTATTCTAAACATAATTTATTTTTATCAAAAAATCCTATAAATTCAAAAAACCATAAATATACTATAAATTATATAAATTTAATTTAAAAAACATATATGGCACAAGAATTGCTTTGTAAAAAATAGTTGGATTTAAAATATTTATATATAAAAAATAAAGGAATTATTATGCATATAAAAAAATTTATCAATTTTAAAAATATTTTTTTCCTATGCTTTTTTATGAAATATTCCTTTGCCGCCATAGCAGCAAACTATTATATGGCTTGCTATTACTACGATACAAATCGTGGTGAAAGTTCTCATAATCCGTCGCTTATGAAAGCAAGTACTTTAATTCCTGGAGCAATAACAAATTATTTTTGGGCAATCGACTTAAATAATTCAAGCTATGTTCAATTAAATGGAAAAATTGTAGATGGCTTTTATTATGCCGAAGATTTAAATTATGAGACAGCTAAAGAACAATGCCAAAAAGCAATAACACAAGGTACATTTTTTTGGAAATCAAACAAAAGTTATAAACTATACGACATTAAAGCATCCCGCTCAAATTATGATGGATTTGAGTATCCAATTCGTTTTAAAAAAGATGACTCAACTAAAGGAAATATCAAACAAATTGTTTTGTTTGGAGATAGTCTTTCTGATTCTGGCAATTTAAAAAGATGGACAAAAGTAATGCCATTTTATCCATTTTGGTATGGGAGATTTTCAGATGGATTCATTTGGAATGACTATTTAAAAAAATTAGCACATTTACCAATATTAAATTTTTCATTTGGTGGCGCAAAAACAGAAGGTAACAATAATTTCTATATTAAAGACTTCATGGATTATATAATTTCATTTGGAAGAAATATAGTAACAGGAAGTTCTAGAGATTATATTAATAATTATGTTAATAATTATTTAACAAATGATTCTTATATTAATAAATCTTATTATATCTCTAATCCAGAAGAAACATTATTTATTTTGTGGATTGGTGCAAATGATTATATTTCAACTTTTGAACAAACAATGTATTCTGAAGATTTTTTCAAATATCCTGATTCCATTAATGGTTCAAGAACAGTTTCTAAAAGAGCTGTAGATAATATTATTTCGCAAATAAAAACTTTAAGTGATAGAGGGGGAAGACATTTTTTAGTTTTAAATCTTCCTGATTTTGGAAAAACACCATTAACTTTAGAAATGAAGTTTGACAAAAATCTTGATGACAAAACAGATAAACAAGAATTTTCTATCAATATTTCCAATGTAATTAGTTTTTATAACCAATATTTAAAGAGAGAATTAGATAATATGGAAAATAATCCATATCAAAATTTAAATATTTCTCTTTTAGATGTTAATAAAAACTTTAATTCACTTCTTGATGGAAAAGATATATTTACAAATCAAGATTTTAATTATGGATTTACAAAACTAGATTCAATTTATCCTATTCCAGGAGAAACTAAAAAGTTTATCCAAGATTATTGTTATAAAGGCAGTTATTTAACCGCATCTAAAAACTCAATTAAGGGGGATAAATCTGCTTATCAATCTGCTTATAATAACTCTTGTAAAGCTAAGGATGGAACAGTAGACAGATTTGCTATTTTTTGGAATTCTCCACACCCAACAAGTTATACTCATTGCTGGATTTCTTACATGGTTATTCATAAATTGGAAGAGGAAAATTTTATTCCAAAAACAGACTACAATATGGAAAACATTAGAGAGTATTGTCAGAAACAAATTAATATTTAAAAAAAAACCTTAACATAAAAGTTAAGGTTTTTTTATGGCTTAGGAGCCGTAGGAACTTTGGGTTCCGGATTTGGAATAGTTGGGGCTTTAGGCTCTGGGTTAGGTAAAGCAGGGCCAGAAGATGACAACGGTAAAGATTGTTGTGGTAATGTTGCCGAAGGCGCAGTATCTAAAGGAGCCGCAGCACTTGGCGTTGATAAACTTTTTTCAAGTTGGTTTTTTAACTCATACTTATTATGAGTTCTTAGCCAAGATGAAGAAATTGCTAAAACAAAAAATAAAAGCCCACAAATCCAAGTGGCTCTAACAATAAGTTTGACACCACCAGTTGCACCAAAAAAGCCTGATGTGTTACCTCCACCAAAGGCTCCGCCTAGTCCACCCTCGTTACCTTGCTGAAGCGCAATAATTAGGACTATCAAAACTAAGGCATCTATGATTAAAAGAGTTGTCAGAAGAGTTGAAATCATCTTAGTATCCTCAGGATAGAAAAGGCTGTATGCCTACTCAAGTAGGATAGGTATTGCACAGCAATAAAGATTTCTCAAGTTCGTTTCACCAAGTGGGTTTATTAAATGACGCGCATGACCAAAAAAAAAGAAGTTTCAGAATCCAAAGTAGACAAAACGACTAAGGCAAAGCCTTCTGGAATTAGGTCTAAAAAAGCTACGACGAAATCGGATGTTGCTGCACCAAAATCAAAGAAGGCAGAAACCTCCAAAGCGACTAAACAGGATAAAGTTATAAAAAAACAGGCACCTAAAAAGGTAAAAGAAGTTCCTGTTAAAAAGGAAAAAGCGGTTAAACAAGAAGTTGTTAAACCAGCAGCTAAGAAAAAAACGTTATCAAGTGCTAAAATAGTTAAAGAAACTGAAATCTTGCCTCAAAATACATTATTTCCAGATATTGAAATTGAGACAATAAAACATGAGCCTGTTGTAAAAATAGAAGCCACAGTGAAGTCGGAAGAAAAAAAGACCATGTCTTATACTCTTCCTTATAAAGAAGAACCTAAGCTTAAAGTTTTACAAGCGGAATCATCTCCAGCACCTAGTTACGTTGTACCTGATGAGTCTGAAAACACAAAAAAAAGAGTACGTTTTGAAAACATAATAGCAAATGACTTTATCATTGAAGCTATTAAAAAAGCTGGGTTTTCTGAACCTAACGAAACACTTCAAAAAGCATTGTCTGCATCTCTTAGGGGATCCGATGTTTTGCTTATCAAGCCCAAACAGGTGGAAGGGTTTTTAATTGGAACAGTAACAGCTGCTTCTAAAATTTTATCTGAAAGTTTGCCTAAAGGTGCGGCCCATTCTCCATCTGTTCTTTTTATCAGCCCCACTCAATCCAAGGCAGATGAGTTATATAAAGCAAGCCACTCTATTTTCCAGAGTTTAGGAATATCTATTTCAAAACTAGACGAAGATGAACTTAAAGAAACAGAACTTGGACAACCCATAGACGTTTTAGTTTCCACTCCTAAGAGTCTGAATAAAGCGATTCAAAATAAATCTATTAAGTCTAAAAATGTAGGCTTATATTTTGCTTTTGAAGCCCAAAGTTTTTCAAATGAAGAATCCATTACAGATTTAGAATTAACTCTTGCAGAGCTTCCTCAAGAAAGAACACAAAAAATTATTTCTGCAAATGAAAATTCTCCCTATGTAAGAGAGTTTTCATTTAAATTTCTTGAAGATCCAGAATACATTACTACTTTACCAAGCCAAATTAAAGAAAGACAACCAAAACAGTTTGCACATGCATTACAAGCAACACAAAAATTTCAAGTTTTACTTGGACACCTTAAAACTCACAAACCTAATTGTGCTGCTATATTTGCAAATACAAAACCAGTTGCTGAATGGATTGCTTTTAAACTTCATGGGAATGGAGTAAAAGTAGAACTGATTACATCACAAATTAGTTCTCAAAAAAGAATTGCATTGATAAAATCTATTAAATCAGGCGATGTAAATGTAATTGTAACAACAGATGCTATATCAAAATCTCTCGGCATTCGTGAATTAAGTTGTATTTATAATTTTGATTTACCAGACTCCCCTAGCACATTTATGAACCGTATTTGTCGAATAGAAGGGGCAAAAAATCCTATTGCTGTTTCTTTTATTTGTGAAGACTATGGTTTTAATATTAAAGCAATTGAAAATACTTTGGGCTTTAAAATTCATATTGCAAATCCTGATAAAAATTATTTTAATATGAAAGATATTTCAGAATATCCTTTAGAGTCTAGCGGAAAAGTAAAGAGAATTGGTGTTTCTTACGAAGAGGAAGAAGTAACAGCTGTAGCAGATGATATAACTCCTATATCTAAACCTGAAACAATTACTCAAGAACCAATTCAAAAAGTTACTAAAAAATACGAAATTGAAACTCCTGTTCAAAAAGACAATGTTTCAACAGCTGCCTTTACAGCTAAACTTTATCCACGCCCAGAAAGCGAAACAAAAGAAGAAATCACTGCAAAAGAGGGCTCCAAATCTCAGACAGCAAGTTTCAATCAAAAGCCTTTCGAGCAGCGTAAAGCTTCGTACCAACAAGGTCACAAACACCAACAAGATGGTGGCACAACAAATCGCCAAACAACTGATAAATTCAATAGAAGGGATGAAAGAGCAAAAGATGCGATTGATGCTGCTCGCCATGCTGCCAAAACAGCTAACGATAAGCGCAAAGATCGCTCTACTCAAAAAATTTCTACCCCACCAAAACGTCCTGGACTATTCGATATCATGGTGTCTTTAGTTCAAGATGCTGTTCAGTCTGCTGCCGTTGCAGCCAAGGATTCTGTGGCAACAAATATTCAAGAAAACTTGCCAACACTATCCAATGTTCTTGATCGTTTCAAAATTTTAAAAAAACCATCAAAACTGCAAGACGAACATAAAAAAAACTAATTTAAAGTAACATTGTTTGCTAAAATAATGTTACTTTTTACTCCCATAAAAAACATAAAAAATTTAATATTAGATAATTTCACTAAATTGAATCAAATTATTATTATCTTTAAAAATAATTTGATTTTTTTTATATAAGCTAATTTATAAAATTTGAAAAAAAATAAAAAAACAATATAGTAAATTTTCTTTCTCATAGGAGGATCTAATGAAGACTATAAATAAATTTTTCTCTGTATTATTAGTATCATTCTCTAGCTCAACTGCAAATGCAGGATTTGTAGATGATACGATTCAAGATAAAGCGATCAGTATTAAAGAAGCAATGTCAATGCCCAATGATTCTTTCGTTATTTTAGAAGGCTATATTCTATCTAAATTAACTAATTCATCAGATAAATATTTATTTACTGATAAAAAATCAAAAGAAAATATTTGTTTAAAAATAGATGAATTTGATGATGGAAAAAAAATCATGCCTGATAAACCATTTGACAAAAATCAAAAAATTCGAATTCGTGGAGAAATAGATAAAAGTTATTTAGATATTGGAAAATGCAATAGATTTAAGATTGATGTAAAGGAACCTATAGAACTTCTTTAAAATTTAATAATTTCATAAATAGAAAAATATAATTAGTTGATATATTGAATAAAATTCAGACATATTATTGCATATCTAATGTCGTAAATAATTTCTTTTTAGAAAAAAGTTACCTTCTGAAAATTCCTACTGCTCAAAAGCAAAATTTTAAAAAATATTTTTTATTTCGAAAATATTACAAATTAATCTTAAAAATATATAATTAAATTAAAATAAAGCATAAAAATAAAAATATTTTCTCTTGAAATTGAATTCATAATTTATTATAAATAATATACACCTATAATACTCTGGAAAAAAATTATGAAAAACAATATATTTTTAAAATTATTTACATTTCTATTTTTATTTTTTATTCAATTCAATGTTTTTTGTCTCGAGTTTAATGACTATGCACCCAGACCAGACTATGTGTCAAATTATGATAAACCATTTAACCAATATACCTGGCTTGTTGCTCATAATGCCTATTCAAATTATTCTAATTTTTCAAATCAATATGGCATTAAAATCTCTAAACAATTAGAATTAGGCGTTAGAGGACTTATGCTTGATTTATATGATTTTAATGATGAGATTTATTTATGCCATAAAACATGTTTATTAAGTGAATATGGCACATTTGTTGAAGAAATGAATAACACTATTATTCCCTTCTTAGAAAATAATCCAAATGAAGTTTTAACATTATTTTTAGAAGACCATAGCAGTAAAGATTTTTTTAAAAGAGCATTAAATCAAGTTAAAGATCTTTCAAAATATGTTTTTAATCCTCAAAAATGGAACGATCGAAGTAACTGGCCTACATTAAATGAACTCATCCAAAAAAATCAAAGACTTTTTATAATTTCTGAAAATGAAAAAAACTCTGGCTATTTTGAAATTAATTCTGGTGAAGTCCACGTTATTTTTGGGCAAGATATTTCTGTAGAAAATTATTGGAGCTTAGGTGACACCTATATGAGTCATGATTATAGATGTTACTCTAGATGGAAAGACATCTCCTTGTCCACAGAAAAGGCTTCACCCTTTTATAATTACTGGGATAGAATTTTTGTTATGAACCAATTTCATGGAATACCTTATGCCCCTCATTCCGAGGAAGATAATAAGTTTTATAAATTGAAAAAAAGAGAAGAAAAATATTGCAAACCTTATTCAAAAAGATTTCCTAATTTTATAGCTGTGGACAACATTACTCATGGCAATGCTTTAGAATATGTTGAATGGCATAATAATGGTGGAATTTTATTTTATAATAAAAACTTTAATTACGAAAGTTTGGTTTGTGGCCTAGCCACTACATTCAATAGAAAAATTCCTTTATACAAAGCGGGTTGTTATGACTATGTAACAAAGGCGCAATTACAAGGAGTTCCAAAAGGAACTAAAATTCTAATTTATAGTTCTGACTACAATTTAAACAATTCAGAATACACAGAAATAGAAGTCCTAAATGATTTAAATTTTACAGAACCTATTAACATAGATTCATTTGATGCATCTTTTGAAAACAAAAATTTTAAATTAAAATATTTTGGAAAAAATGGAATGAAAGATTCTGTTTATGCAGTTGAAATAATTCGAAGCAACATAAAAAATGATAATTAAGAAATGAATATCTAAAAAATATGTAATTTATAATCACTTCAAAATATTCTTCCTAATTTTAATCAAATAAAACAGCTATAAAATTATTTTAAAAACAATAAATACACTTTATTTAGATAAAAAATAAAGGAAAAATATATTCCAAATACTTTAAAAATTTTTTAATTAAAAATTGAAATAAATTAAAAATTTATTTATCACAAATATACCAATTGAATTATATTTTTAATTCAATTAAACTAAAAAATTTTAATTTTTATAGTTTTTTATAATAAAATATGTAATTTTAAAAATTCATATTTAGGCATATAAAAAAAATAAAATTAATTAGTTTTCTAAAATTCAATTAAACAAAAAGTATAGTGTCATTCATTTGAATTACTCTATAGGAAGATATGAATGTTTAAAAAATATTTCTATTTATTAGTAATATCTAATTTTCTTACATTTATTACAGGCTGTCAAACTCTGGATGAGGCTTTATTTGGCAAAACACTCGTAATTAGAATGAAAATTAAAAGTGAATCAAATAAAAACATGGCATTTGAAAATGATATTGTTACAAGTTCTTCACCAGAGTTTAGTAAAAAAATAGAGCAAACTTCAAATAAAGATTGGTTTGACGAATCAAATACAGAGTTTCAAGAAATTAAAAAATCAAAATACGTTAAAGTTTACAAGACATATATTATACCTACCGAATCTAAAAAAATGGTCACAGTAAATATTCCAAAAAATTGTAAATATATTTATATATTTAATCGTTATAGCTCACAAGAAAATGCCTTTCCTATAAAAGTAAACTCAGAAAGTAACATAAGAATGTTATTTGATAAATTAAAGATTGAAGTCAAAGAAATTGATCTAAAATCGAATGAACTCGAAGCAACAATTAAGGAAGATGACAATGCTTAAAGGAAAAATATTATTCTCTATAATTACATTGTTACCTTTAAGTTTAAATGCAATTGAAATTGAAGCTCATGAAATTGATACAGCATATCCTGCTGATATTAGACAAAATGTAATAAACGTAAATTCATATCAAGATTTTGATAAGAATGTAGGGTATTATTTAGATCAAGGCCTTTATGTATCTAAATTTGGAAATAAATATACACCTCTTTTGTCGACACAGCTTGGTATAATACTAAATAACTCTTTTTCAATTTTTTCTGGCATACAATATTCAATTACAAAAACAAGTATTGAATATCAAATTGAAGAAACAACTGAATCCGTAATTATGAATCATTATAGCTCATTCAATGCTGGAATTGGCTATTCCTTTTTTGGAGAATATTTTATACATCCAAAGTTAAGGGCAACTTTTGGAAGAGCTTATTTTGAAATAGAGAATGATGAATTTAAATTAATAAATAACTTTGACTATTTTAGTCCTGCTATTTCTGCTGAAATAAATTTATGGAAATATGCCACTCTCGAATTTGGTATTCAATATCGTTATATTTTTAAAGCTTCACAAAAAGTATCAGACAATAATGTTGAATATATGTTTCATCTATTTATTGGAAATTTTTAAATAAGGTAATATCTAATGATACAAAAAGATCTTGGATTTTCAATAATACCAAAAGCAGTAAACTGGAAAGAAGGTAATGTCCTTCATCCATCGGTATTATATTATGAATTTCAAAGAATTGACATAATTAATAAACAACGTTTTTTAATTGAAAATCCAAATTTTTATGGGATTCATAAAATTAAAATTGAAGAAGATGATTTACAATATAATATTTTTAAAATTAAAGAAATTGAGTGTATTTTTTCCGATGGCACTTTGTTTTGTAAAAATTTTGAAAATGAATATGAACTTAAAATTGATTTAAATCAGTATAAAAATAATCCAATAGAAGAAACTTATATTTTTCTTTCTATCCCAGAATGTTCACCAAAGAATTTTGTTTTTGGAGAACAGGACTCTCGTTACAAATCATCTAAAACTCAAAGTCTTAATGATTGGGAAAACGAAGAAAAACAATTTATTACATTAGACGAAAACGTATTTTTAGATATGGATACTCATCCACCTGTAAATTGTGCCTTTTTACCACTCGGAAAAATTAAAATTGATGATGGTGTCATTCATTTTTTAGAATATATTCCACCAAGTCTTTCTATAAAATCAAGCGATAAATTATATCAAACTTCTTTAAGCTTAATTGAATTTATGAGAAATAAACTTGATATTTTAAATCAAGATATAGATTTCATTAAGAACACAGAAAACTTTTTAAGCTATATTGAAAAAACTCAATTAAATATAAATTTAAAACATGCCATCTCAAATATTGAATCTATTATGCAATTAAAATCAACAACACCAGAAATTTTATACAAAGAATGCTGTGTTGCTTTATCATTAATTAGTTCAATCAATCAAATTTTTGAGAATGTAGAAAATACAATCTATGACCATACAAATATAAAATATGTTTTTGATAATATTATTTCTAAAATTCAGAACTCCTTAGAGCAAGAAATTTCAGAAAAATATAGAACATATCGTTTTAACAAAAAAGATAATATATTCTTTATCAATTTAAATTATAAACTTCCTGAGTTTATAAAAGTTTCAATTAAAAAACAAGCAAACACAAAAGACGAAGAAATATTAGAGTGGATTAAAACTGCTCTTATTTGTGAAAAAACAGATATGGAATTTAATTTAGAAAAAAGAGCAATAGGTTTTGAAAGAAAACAAGAGTTTTTAAACCCAGATATTATTGTTAAAAAAGATTTCATAACATTTAATATTCAAACTAAGGTTATTGAAAATAAAATTGATAACGTAATTATAGTTACACAATCAAATTCATTACTAAATAAGTTTGAACCAGAAGAAATTTACTTATATCAAGAGAAAGTATCATGATAAATTCAAACCTAGTAATCAATGATATTTTTTCTGATATAAATAAATTTATAGATGAATCTATATCAAAATTAAATGAACATATATATGATGCAGTCAATACGGATTTATTCAATTCAATTGATTGTGAAGAAAAAGTTAAAAATTTAAAAAATGATTTAATAGTATATTTTAAAAATAAACAAAAATATTTAAAGCAAAACAGAAGATCATCTGACATAAAAATTATTGACGAAATCGTCTTCACAATAATTTGCTTTTTTGATGAAACTTTTATTTGTTTAAATTGGAATGGAAGACAGTTTTGGCGATTAGATTCTATTGAAAAAGCTCTTTACACTTCACAAGCAGGTGGAGATCTTATTTTTAATACGATCGAAAAATTAATACAAGAAAAAAACTCGAAAGACGCTGAACTTGCAAAAATTTATTATACATTGTTGAAACTTGGTTTTAAAGGAAAATACCGTGAACTCGATTTTACTGAAAAATATGAAGAGCTAACAGAGAAACTAAGAGAAATATTTTCAGATTCCACAAGTATTGGCAAAGAATTCGAAAAACCCTCTTATTTAGTGACAAGAAATAAATATGAGAATTTTATAAAAAAAGAATTAATTTATTTAACAATAAAATATATTTTTGTTGGAATTGTTGTTTCTTTTTTAATTGGTGAAATATACTGGCATATTATGCTTAAACTTAACTAATCAAGTGGTAATTTAATTTATGATTAAAATTGTCTTAATAATTTTATTTCTTTGCAGTATATTTTATATTGCAAGAAAAATAATTTTCTTAAAAAAACGAGAGTTTAAATTTTTAAGAAAACCGGCACTAAAAAATTATTTTTTAGATTATTTTTATTTTCAATCCATAAAAAAAGATTTTAAATATAAAAAATACTTTTTTATTCTAGATGAAAATACAACTAAAATAATAGAAAAACTAAACCCTGAAACAAATAAAATTTACAATTTTCCAAAAGAATCTTTATTTTCAGCAATTTTTGTAAATAATACAAGCTACATTATCTTAAACACAGAAGTCCTCAATCAAGAGCGAAATCCAGAAATGCAAGCTCTTAAAAGACGTTTCATTCGACTTTTAAAGAGAATCAGAAAAAATAATGATTTTTATTTATTTAAAGGAATTCTTTCTTTCAAAGATAACGAAGATATTTCCAATAATAAAAATAATCCTGATGAACTAAATGCTATTGTTTTTCGTGACTATTTTGTACTTTCAGAGTTAAATGGAATTTATAAAGCAGAAATTCCATATTATTCATTATTAGAATTACCAATTAAAGGAAACTATTCTGAAATTATTTCAGATTTCAAAATAAAAGATAATACAAAAATAGTTGGATTTTGTGAATATCCTTTTCATTTTGAAAATTCAAATATTGCTCAACAAAGTTCAGATAAATTTATTGAAAATTATAAAAAACTTCTCGATTTTAAAAAATTTAATGTTGTTCAACAAAATTTAGATTCAAATGAAATTAGAAAATATATTGGTATTGTTTCATCCTTAAAAAATGGAGTTAGTAATTGCCATAAGAACTACAACTATGAAATTGAAAAGAATCTTGAAAAATATAAAATTAATCTTTGTTCCGCTGGCATGTTCTTTTATCATTTAGATCATCCATCCATGATTAATATTGAGTCTCTTTTAAAAGAAATTTCAGAATCTCAATTTGAAAATATTAGATTAAATAACAATCGTTTTAATAAGTACCAAAATGTAATTGTTGCTGGAGCTGGAGTTGCTGGAATCACAACCGTAGCACTTGGGGTTGGTTTAACGGATTCTCTTATAAGTTTTCATAAGGAATACGATAAAATAAGCCACATAAATAATAAAATTAAAGAGTATAATTCCCTTTCTGATTTAGGAAAAAATTCTAAAATTACAAATATTTCTTGCGAAATCATCAATGACGCCTATCATTTAAGCAGGATGGATAGCAATTATACTTTTATCATTCCTTCTTGGAGTAAAAGCTCTTCCTCTTCTATCCAAGAACAATATTCAACCCATTTTTCCAAATTTTTTAATAAAAATTTAATTCATTCTTTCAATAAATATGTGAGCGATACCGTCGTTATTACTGCTCATGATGATATTTCTAATTTTTCAAACCATGACCAAGCTTACGCTTATGCATCAGACAACGTGAGTAGAATGTCTCGAATCAATAATATTTATAGCAAACTTAATCACAAAGATTCCGATTCATTCAGTGATTCTATTAACCAAATGCTTCAGACAATTTATGGGACAGATAGTAATTTAACTCAATGTAATTTTGATTTTAAATCAAATGCAAAAATTGCTACCTTACAAAGTAAAAATTTTAAGCTCGAACTTGAAATGAGCCATGACGCTTTTCAAAAAAAATCAAAAGATAAATTTGATAAAGTTCTCGAAATTTTAGTAACATCACAGTTTAATAAAAAGAAACTCGATGCACACGCTTATTCAATGAATAAATTATTTAGTACTGCTTTTAAAATTGAGCAACCTAACTTTAATTCCTTAAGTAACGAAGAAAAATTTAAATTTATAAAACAAATTGTAGCCGATTATTTAGCACTAAAAGAATTTGCTAGTATAACTTCTCAAACGACAAAATCGGTTGATGAGTTTATCAATACAAATCATTATAATGTTTTGTATACAAGTCTTCAAAATGCATCTATTATCTCTAAAAAAGACATCGATTTTTATAAAAAAAGAATTGAAGACATATTTAAAGACTTTAAAGACATTATGCTGACCTACCAAATTAAGGAATTCGATCAAAAACTATTTTTAATTGAATTAGATAAATCTGTAGTAATTCATAAAGATATTGACTTTTATTTTTCACACTTAAGTAAAATTATATCTGATTATACAGCACTAAATCCATCAAATGAGCACTCTTTAGAAGCTTTAAATGAAATTCAGTATTTTAATATCGAATTTTTACAAACAGTTTTAAATAACACCATTAATTTAGATAATATTATTAAATCATTTAAAGATAAAAAGTATACGCCAAATTTACAAAATAAAATTGAAAGCACTTTGAAATTTATTGTTGAATTGCATTTAATTAATAATAAAAATAAATTATTTACTTCTTCTTATCGCTCAAATTTGAATACCATTGAAAATTCGCAAGATGACCATGTAAAAAATCTTGTAGAATCGTATCAGGTTATAAAACAAATGAACACGTTTGTTACAAAATACCAGTTATCTCAAATTGCTCAAACAATTTTTCCATTTGTGTATTCAAAAATTAACCACAATTTTCAAACATTAAAAGGAAAATTAGTTGGCGCTGGTCTCTATGCAGGAACAACCTCAAATTTTAACTGGTGGAATGGAGAAAGTCCTGCAGCCCAAAGATATTTTGCTGTTTCAACCGAAGCTGAATTGTCAGAATATCTTCAAAAACAAAAAGGAATTATTTTAAAAATATACAATGACCAAGTCTCTCCTCTCATGACAATACATGAAGAATTAAATTTATCCTTTAAAGACTCTTCCGAAATTGAAAGTAGAGAATTTTGGAAACGTATTAAAATTGATTTAATTGAAAAATCGGAAGTTGGTTCTATTTCATCCTTAAATGATTTTATATTAAACTCATTAAATAAAACAGTTACAGAAACTTGTTATAAATATTTAAAATCAATTCAAATAAATCGCCGTAATGATGAAGATTATTTTGATGTAATTAAGTATAATCTTGCCAATAAATTTGGAAACAGATGCCAATCTTTATATTATGAAAGAAGCATAATTGAATACAATTTAATCTCTAAAATGTTTAATCAAAAGTTATCAAACAAATTTCCTTTTATTGAAACAAATAAAATTTCACAGATGGGACAATATGCTTTATTAGATGATGTGAAGTCATTTATGCAAAGTTATTTAGTTTTTGCAAAATCATATTTAAGCTTTTTGAAAGAATATTACCCAAGTTTCTTTAAACCAGAATATAAAGACTTTATTCAAAAAACGAATAAGTTTTATTCCTTTATGGCTTCTGGCAAAGACTCCGATGGTAAAATTAAATTTCCTGTAGAATTTTTCTTTCGTGCAGATAGACAAAATGAAATCAATGGGAATAAAATTTTAAATTGGAAATTAGAATGTGGAGCTGAAAAATTTGGATCAAACCATGGAACACAAGAAGAAGCCCGTTTTAAATGGACATTTGGTGACCCATGTAAGCTTTCATTCAAAATTTCAAAGTCTAAAACAAGCAAGGTAACAAATAGCGATATTCAAAATATTGTCTCCGATGAAAATAACCCATGGGGAATGCTTGCTTTAATTATGAGATATCGTGATTGCAAAGACGGATGCGATAATTCAAACAAATTAAAAATGAATTTAATTAACTCAAACGGTGAAAACGCAATTTTATTTAATTTCAATTATAAATTATTTAAAAATAACAGTTTAAATGAACAAATTGCAATTCCAAAATTCCCAGTTTTTGCACCAGAAGTAAAAGACCAATCAAGTCGGGTTTCACAAGATGAAAGTTCAGAGTTACCAGATATTTAAGGAATATATATTTTAGAGTTTGGAGGATTAAACATGAAAGTTTAATTATCAATCAATTTTTTAATTGTTACAGGGAAGTGTAAAACATAAAAGGAGACATAAATGTCAGCATTAAGTATTCAACATAAGTTAAAAAAAGTAAGACCACCTAGAGTTCAAATTACATATGATCTTCATGCAGAAGGCGGCTTAAAACCTAAGGATCTTCCTTTTGTAATTGGCCTTATTTCAAACTTATCTGGTCATAAAAACAAAAAACCTCAAAAAATAAAACAATGTCAATTTTTGACTGTTGAAAAAGAAAACTATAATTCAACTATGCAAAAAATTGCACCAGAAGTTTCATTTACAGTAGAAAATACACTTGAAAAAAATGGCTCAAATTTAGCTGTTAATTTAAAAATGGAAAGCATGGCTGATTTTACTCCTGGTAAAATTGCAGAAAATCATCCTACTCTTTCAAAACTTTTAGAAGTAAGAAAAAAATTAATTGACCTTCAGTCTAAAGTAGACAGCAATGAATCTCTTGAAGTGATTTTGAAAAAGTTAATGGATAATAAAGGAGCTCTAAAAAAATTAGCGGCTGCTCCTGAAAAACCAAATTCACAACCTGAAGAAACTAATTCTAATAATTAAAAGAAGAAAAAGAAGGGATAAACATGAACGCACAAGCAAGATACCAGGAAGTAATGGAAGCTGATTTATCATTTTTAGATATGAAAGATTTTGATATCAGTGAAAAAATTCTTGAAGTAACACACAGCGATATTGATGATCAGCAAAAAGAAAACTTCAAAAAAATGTTGCAAGTATTTGCAGAAGAAGTTGTTCAAGAAAAATTAAATACAAAAAATGATTTTAATAAAATGATCAATGAAAGAATTTCTGAAATTGATGAATTATTAACAGAACAAATTAACAAAATTATTCACCATGCTGAATTTCAAAAATTAGAAGCAAGCTGGCGTGGTCTAGAAATGCTAATCAATAATTTAGAACCAGATGATAAATTAAAAATTCGCGTTCTTGATGCAACAAAAGATGACATTCTTTTAGACCACCGCACCGCTCCTGACTGGGACCAAAGTGGACTTTTTAAATTAGTTTACGAAAGCGAATACGGTACTTTTGGTGGTGAACCATTTGGAATGTTAGTAGGTGATTACTATTGCTCACGTAGTCAAACAGACATTGAATTTTTAAGAGCTGTTTCTTTAGTTGCCTCTGCTGCTCACGTTCCTTTTATTTCAGCTGCAGGTTCTAAACTTTTTGACATGGATTCCTTTACCGATTTAAGCAAACCAAAAAGCTTAGAGCGCATGTTTAATTCTGTAGATTATGCAAACTGGAATACATTCCGTTCTAAAGAAGAATCTAAATATGTTTGTTTAGCTATGCCAAGCGTTATCATGCGTAATGAATATTCTGATGATGGCATTCCTGTTAAAGAATTTAAATTTGTAGAAGATTTAAATGAAAAAGACCACGAAAAATTCTTATGGGGTAATGCTGCATTCTATTTAGCAGACAGAATTGGACAATCCTATCGTCAATTCGGTTGGTTCCAAAATATCCGCGGCGTTGAAAATGGCGGAACCGTTGATGGCCTCCCTATTTACCTATTTACAGATGAAGAAGGGAACAGAGTTCAAAAAAATCCTGTGGAAGTAACAATTACTGACCGTCGTGAAAAAGAATTAGATGACCTTGGTTTCTTAAGCCTTGTTTATAAACGTGGTACAGACCAAGCCGTATTTTTTGGCTCCAAGACAATTCATAAATTGAAGGAGTATGACAATGATCTAGCCAATGCAAATGCATCATTAACTATACAAATGCCATACATAATGGCTATATCTCGCTTTGCTCATTATTTAAAGAGTATTATGCGTGATAAAATTGGAAGTTTTTCAACACCAGAAGGTGTTTCCGCTTATTTAAACAATTGGATTTCCCGTTACGTTATTTTATCTGATACTGCTTCCGACTGGGTAAAAAGCGCATTTCCTCTACGTGAAGCACGTATTGACGTCTCAACCGTTCCTGGCAAGCCTGGTGTTTACAGCGCAGTAATGTACTTAAGGCCACACTTCTATTTAAACGAATTAACAATTTCAATGCGTTTAGTTAGCGAGTTACCAGCAGGTAAATAACTTTTTTTTAAAACAACTCATAATATGATGGAGTATAATTATGACAGATACATTAGTAGCACCAGTTCCAAAGTCACAAACTAAGTTAGCGATTTCTTTCTTTGACTATGATCCTAAAAATGCAGCTCACCCAGAGTTGCCTGCTTACTTATTAATTCAAGAACTCAACGGCGAATTTATGCCAGAGTCTACAATTAATACATCTTTAAAAGAAAGAACATTCAAAAACTATCCAGTAAATGTGGAAATCACTCTTTCTTCTCCAGAAGGAGCAGAAATTGAAGATATTTATGCTCAGCTTGAACAATCTAAGCTAAAATCTGCAAAAATTCTTGAGTACGTAGAAGACCAAGATCGTTCTCCACTTTATGTTAAGCATGGTGCTTACCTAGACATTCACGTTAAACTTGCTCTTCCTGTTCTAGCAGCAGACGGCAAAAAAACTCTAAAAATCATTATCAGCAATGCTACTGGTTATGTTGGAGTTAAATATGCTGCGAAAAACCAAGTTCAAGGCAATCCTGTTATTCTTGATCCACAACTTATTACTTACGAAGATCTTAAAAATATCAAGGTAACACTTGGTTCTTATAAAGATTTTGCTTTAAAAGCTTAATTTAAAGTAATTAAAAAGGAGTTTTATTATGATGCGTTTGGTAGAAGAAAATTATTCATTTAAAGATATTCATTATTCTGTAAAACATAATATAGATTATATATTAAATACACGGAATACATTATCGGTTGATGAATTTTTAACCCTATCAAGGCATCATATAAACTCCTCTAATTTTGGTTTACCAAATATCAATCGCCTCACTTTAGCGAATGAAAGTGATAAAGAAAATTTATGCCTCTGCATTAAAAAGGCTTTAAATTTTTTTGAACCCCGTTTCTTTAATTTAGAAGTAACTTTCCAAAACTATAATAAGTACAAACGTATTGCCCAAATTTGTGCAAGTGGAAAAATAGATTCTGAAAATGCGACTATTAATTTATTTTTACATGTCTCCGTTTGGAAATTCAATTGTGAGTAAAATAACATATGTTTGATAATAATATTGAAAATTTTTTAAAACCAATTGATTCTCAAATGCCATGTGGAATCGATCTCAATGTATCCGATAAATTGCGCGAGCTGCGTGATCTTCGCATTGAACTTCAACAGAACGAAACAGAAAATAATAGCGAATGGAATTACAAAAAAAAAGGAGCAACTTATTTAACCTTAATAGAAATGTGTGAAAATATTTTAAAAAGCGTTTCAAAAGACCTTATGGTCTGTAATTATTATATTGAAGCCCTTTTTAAAACATATTCTATTCAAGGTATGTTACATGGATTAAAGGTATATAATGCTCTATGTGACACTTACTGGGAAAATATTTATCCAGAATTGTCTACAGAAGATTACGATCTTCGTGCTATGCCTTTTAAACTCTTGCAAACGGGTCTTTATAAATTATCATCTAGTTACTTATTATGTGAAGATAAAGAAGAAAAAATATTACTTACACATTTTATTGATGAAACAAATTCGACAAAATTAAGCATATTAAAAAATAAAATTGAAAATTATTTATCTAAAATCCCAAAGTCAGAATTGGAAAATAAAGTCAATTTATTTCAAGAAATTTTAGAATGCTTAGAAAAAACAAATGATTATTTAGAACTCATTCCTGTTGACGACATTGACATTTTTTTATGTCATAAATATCTTAAAAAGACTTTAAAATTATATCAAAATTCTTTAGACAAACAGAATGATCTTTTAACTGCAGCGAAAGCAAATTCAGAACAAGTTGTTAGTAATACAAATTTAAATCAAGAAGTAAAACAAACAGATAATGCATTTAATATTATCAATCAAATGACTCCAAAAGAGTCCCATTTTCTTTCTCTTCTAAATTCAGAAACAACGCCAACTTCATATTCTACATTAAGTCAAGAAAACTTATATGAAATTCAAATTAAATCAAGAGAAGACGCTTATAAAATGATCGAAAAATCGATTCAATTTTTATTAAAACAAGATCCTCAATCTCTTATCCCTAATATGATTCAAAAAAACTTAAGCTATAGAAATCTCCCCATTCATAAAGTTTTCCAAGAACTAGAAGAAATTTGTAACGGCAAAAATTCTTTTGTTAGACTTTTTGAAAATGCGGAGAATGGAAATTGATTGAGAGTATAAAAAGATATAGACAAAACAGAGATTCCATAAATTCGGCAAATTTTGATATCAAAATTCACCAAACATCGGAAGGTGAGTCTATTGATAGCATTATTGACGAAATTTATCCTGAAATTATTTTATCAAAGCAAGCCCAAATTTTAAAATCATCTATTCAAATCATGAATAAATATAATAGAGATTTAGATAGATTTGCATTTTTTTTACCTAATAATAAATTAAAAGAAAATATCTGGCTTATTTTACCAGACGAAAATTCTTTTCTTTATGAATTGATCTTTTTTCATGATACCATAAATACTTCTTTAATTATTGAAACTGCAAATATTATCAATAATCATTTTGAAAACTTATTTAATGATGATCATATTTTTTTAACTTTTAAACAAATGATTGAAAAATTAGGAATCGTAAACACTAATGCAATCATTGAAACGAGTCTTTCTTATAATAGCTTAAAAGATGACATTTGGTTTAATCAATTTATTGATGAACTCTCAGAAAATTTTGAAAAATTAGAAAATTTCATTTCAAAATACTCTCCTCCAGTGAAGGCGAATCAAGAAAATTTAATTAACGTTAATAGCAATAGCAAAGAAGCAAATACTCAGGCTTCAAAGATAATTGAAGAAATTAAAAATGAATATTCGGCAAATGTCGTCAGGGGTCTTAGAGAAGGATTAACCGCAGAGATAGGTTCACGAAAAGAAAAACTTTATACTGCAATAAAAGAATTAGACTCTAGCATTAGAGAATATTCAAAAGAATTTCAAAGCGAAAAACAAAAATACAATTCCATAAAAAAAGGAACTCAAAATGTTAGTAAAATGCATAGCAATCGGTTACAACTTGCGGCATTAAAAGTTAAAATAATGCATAAAAACTTACAAAACATTGTTGGAGAAAATACTCTCAATAAAATTCATAAATACAGTTTATCTAATGAAAATAAAAAACTTAAAGGCATTTCAAAAATTAAAACAAATTTAAAAAAAGCTGCTTTTAAAGATTTAAATGGAATTAATAATACGAATAAAATTTTAAAAAATATACGTAAAAACGGACCTCCAAAAACTTTTACAATTTCAATTAGCTCTATTTCTGCAAATTTAACATCCTTAAAATATTTAAAATTTTTAGATAAAGTCTTCCTTATTACAAATCTTGCCGATCGAATAGACAATGTAGACTCAGCTTATAAAATTAGCAAAAGAGCGGGTGAAGAAAAATTATTTGAAGAAACTTGTGGTTTTGGGGCATATTGGGTTGGAGGAACCTTGGGAGGAAAAATGGGAGCTATAACAGGAGCTGCTATTGGAGCTAAATTAGGATTTTTATTAGGCCCACCAGGAATAATTATTGGCTTTTTTGCTGGAGGTATTATTGGGAGTGTTGCCTTTAGTATATTAGCTGACTATGAGGCAAAAAAAAGGTGCTCATATATTTATAATTATGTAAATCCTGACAAAAATAATTCCTTAAAAATATTGGAGCCATTATATGTTGAAATCAAATGAATTAATTATTTTATTTCATTGTTTTGGCTATTCAATTTTAATAATAACACTATCACTAATTGCTTTTAAAGTTATAAAAGACATAGAAAAAAGATACAACACAAAATTAGGAAATTTATTTTATATAAAAAGCTCTTTATTTTTTGGAGCTAAATATTTAGATGTAGGAGATTATATAACATATTTATATTTAGTAAAAATTGGACTTTTAAAGTTTAAAGAACCAAAGTATTTAATCCCTCTACTTTACAGATTAAGCTATGAAATCAAACATGAATCAAAATTTAATATTTTTACATGTGTATTATTTTCAATAACACTTAGATCTTTAATCATAGTAGCATTTTTTACTGGATTTAAAACTGGTCTTTTTCAGGAATTATACATTGATTTCACAAATTCACTAAATCCATTTATATTTTTAATAATCAAAATATCTTTAATTTTATTATTAATTCATTTAATTGTTACTCCAATAATTAAATTTAAAGTTATTAAAAACTTAGAATTAAATTATCAAATTATTATTAATAAAATACCCACAAGAACAAGCATGATATGTCTAGATATTAGCAAATATATTATACATAAGTTTTTTGAGGAAAATAAAATTTTTAAAAGAAATTTTTATTTAGATGACCTTATTTTATCCAAAACATCTTATTCAACTAAAAATGAAACTAAATTCAATATATATATATGTGCAATACACTGTTATAGTTTTATAATATTTTTATTATTAATCTCTTTATCTGTTATATTTTTATTTATTTGTTTTATATTTTTTATGGATAATAAGTAAAAATATACAACTTTTGCAAAAAAAGATTTATATTTATAATACTTTATTACATCTGGAACCTTTATATGTTATCATCAATTGACATAGTAGTTTTGTTTTATTTTCTACTTTCTTCATTTATAATTTGTATTTTTTCAGTTATCCTAATCCGAATAAAAGTGATAAAAGATATTGAAGAAAGATACTTTACTAAATTAAGTAATCCATTATTTAGTAATTCTTCTTTTGCCAAATGCTTTGATGTCGCTGATTATATATTTTATTTATATTTAGTAGAGTTAAATATAAGAAAGTTCAGATATCCGGTAATAATTATTCCATTGCTATATAAATTAAAATATGATCTAAGAGATGAATCTAAATTAAATATTTTTATTTGTATTATATATTACTTCTCAAATAAAATTACGATTTTTTTATTTATTTTATTTGGATTTACTACTGGAGGTATCCAAGAAATGTATGTATTATTCACTAGCTCACTAGATTACACTAATAAATACATATTTAATACTTCTATCGGATTTTTATTAGTTTATTTAATATTAACAATTATTATCAAATTTAAAATATTTAAAGAAATTGAAAATAAATATAATGTTAAAATAGAAAATAATTTTAATTTTCTTTTTTTTAAATATTTTGATGTTTCAAACTACATCAAAGACCTTTTTTTATTTGAAAAAAAAATATTCAAGATTAAAATGAGTAATTATATAATTAAACCTAAGCTTTCTGAATTTCCATACTCAGTAAAAACAGAAAGTAAGTTTAACATATATTTCCATTATTCATTCATATAGCGGAAAATTATTTGCAATTTTTTTATTAATATTTATTATAGGATTAACATTTGATTTTGTTTTAGTTTTTGGTGATAAATAACTCACAAGATATATTTTCTATTTCTACTTGTAAATAAAAAACTATATAAAAAAAATAATTGAGTTTTAAATTACCATTTTAAAATTAAAATTATTTAGTTAAAATATGAAACCAAATTAGATTTTTAATAATAATTAAAGCAATAAGAAATAAACTAATTATTATAAATATTTACTTACTAATTTATTCATTAAAAATGATTGGAACCATTATATGTCATTGTCAATTGATATCGTATTATGCTTTTACTTTCTTTTTGCTTCCTTTATAATTTTTATTATTTCATTTTTCTTAATTCAATTAAAAGTAATTAAAAATATTGAAAAAAGATACAATACTAAATTAGATTACCCGTTATTTATAAAATCATCTTTATCCAAAAGCTCTAATGTTGCAGATTATATATTATATTTATATTTAATAAAATTAAATATTTTAAAATATAAAGAACCAGTAATAATTAAACCATTATTACACCATTTAAATTATGATTTAAAGGATGAAACGAAAATAAATATAATAATATGTCTTATATTTTACATTTCAACAAAGACTTTGATATTATTATTTATTTCTATTGGATTACTCACAGGAGTTTTCCAAGAAATGTACGTATTATTTACCAGCTCAATGGAATATACAAATAAATGCTTATTTAATACTTCTATGGGATTTTTATTAGTTTATTTATTATTAACACCTTTTATAAAATTTAAAATACTTAAATCAATTGAAACAAAATATAATGTTAAAATAGAAAATAATCTTAATTTTCTTCTTTTTAAATATTTCGATGTTTCAAACTACATAAAAGACCTTTTTTTATATGAAAAAAAAATATTCAAGATCAAAATGAGTAATTACTTAATAAAACCAAAACTTTCTGAATTTCCATATACAATTAAATCAGAAAGTAATATAAACATATTTATTTCTATTATTCATGCATATAGCTTAAAATTATTTATAATACTTTCATTTATATTTATTATAGGATTAACATTTGATTTCGTTTTAGTTTTTGGTGATAAATAACTCACAAGATATATTTTCTATTTTTTGTTTTAAATAAAAAGTTAATTGATTTTTAAATTACCATTTTAAAATTATTTAGCTAAAATTTGAAACCAAATTAGATTTTTAATCATAAAAAAATTTTAATCATGAAAGTAAAAACAAATAAGCTAATTATTATAAATATTTACTTACTAATTTATTCATTAAAAATATTGGAACCTTTATATGTTAACATCAACTGAATTCAAAGTAAATTTGTATTGTATAGGCTTTATACTACCTTTACTTATAATTTCATTATTTTTAATTAGATTTAAAATTATAAATAATATTGAAAAAAGATACAATATAAAACTTGGGAAACCTTTATTCATTCCAGCTCAGTTTGCTGCTTTAGCAAAATGTTTTAATGTAGCTGATTATATAACATATTTGTATCTTATAAAAATAGGCCTTTTAAAATTTAGAGAACGTATATATAATAAGCCTCTATTATATGAAATAAATTACACTTTAAAAGATGAATCAAAATTCAATATAATGGTTTGCATACTATTTTCAATTACTCATAGAATTAATATTGCAGCTTTTATTTTTTTAGCTTACATAACAGGTACAATTCAAGAAGCTTATTTATTATTCATTAAATCCCTTTATTTTACAAATTTTATTTTGCTTTATATTTCACTTTCTTTTTTATTAATCTATCTAATAATTACTCCTATAATAAAAATTAAAATTTTAAAAAAATTAGAGTCAGAATATAATATAATAATTAAAAACAGTTTTAATTTTATTTACAACAGATACTTTTATGTTTCAAACCATATTAAAGATCTTTACTTATCTGAAAAAAATATTTTTAAGTTAAAGAAAGGAAATTATATATTAAAATCTGAACTTACAGAAATCCAATATTCAATAAAAAACGAAAGTAAATTCAATATTTACATTTGCATAATACACAGTTACAGCGTTAGATTATTTGCTATATTTATATTTATATTTATATTTGCTATAAGTGTTACTCTTGATATAGCTTATATTTTTGGTGACAAATAACTCACCTTTAGGATTGATTGTATGTCAATATGGATTAAATTAGATATAATTGATTACATAATAGTAATATCTATTATATTATTTTTAATAACATTACCTTTAATGCATTTCAAAGTAATTAAAAATATTGAAGATAAATATAATTCCAAAATTGGAAATTCATTTTATGGTGGATTTAAATATTTAAACATTTCAAATTATGTAATTTTCTTGTTAATTGTTAAAAAAGGTTTCATTAAGCATAGAGAGCCATTAATACAAAAACCATTAATTTTAAAGCCATTAATTTTAAAGCCATTACTATATAAATTAAATTACAAAATTGATAATGAATCTAAATTTAACATTATAATATGCATTTTATTTTCATTATCATCATTTATTTTTTTAATTGGTATCTTAATTAACTCATACCTTATAGGAGATTTAAAAAAAGATTTCATTGAATTTAAGAATTCAATGAATTTAATTAGCTTAATATTTTTATATATTTCAATATTTTTTTTCACAGTTCATTTATCAATAACTCCTATTATAAAATTTAAAATACTTAAAGAAATTGAATTAAAATACAAAGTAATTATTAAAAATAGCCATTCTTTTTTGTATACTAAATATTTTGATGTTTCAAACTATATCAAAGACCTTTTTTATGCAGAAAAAAATATTTTTAAATTAAAAAAAAACAATTATATAATGAAACCAAATCTTTCTGAATTCCCATATTCAATTAAAAATGAGAGTAAATTTAATATTCAAATCTGTTTCATTCATGCTTATAGTTTAAAATTATTTGGAATTTTTATTGCTTTATCTCTAATTGGATTATCTTTGGACTTTATATCACTATTTGGAAATAAATAACAATATTTATTCTTGATTTATAATTAATAAATATTGGAACCACTATATGTTAACGTCAACTAAATTAATTATAAGTTTATATTCCATTAGTTTTATTCTTCCAATCTGCATTATATCATTATTACTAGTTAGATATAAAGTCATAAAAAATATTGAAAAAAGATACCACACTATACTTGATACCCCATTATTTATAAGTGCTTCATTTTCGATCGGAGCTAGAAGTTTTAATGTTTCTGACTATATAACATATTTATTCTTAGTAAAAATAGGATTTTTAAAATTTAAAGAACGAAAATTAATTAAACCAATACTTTATGAAATAAATTACACTTTAAATGATGAATCAAAATTTAATATTATAATTTGCATATTATTTTCAATAACACATAGAATTATTTTTATTATTTTTATTTTTATAGCATATATCACGGGAGTGATTCAGGAAGGATATTTATTATTCACTAAATCCTCAAAAGACACAATTCTACTTATATTTAATATTTCAATAACATTTTTATTAATTCACTTATTTCTAACTCCCATCATTAAGTTCAAGGTTCTTAAAAAAATAGAATTAGAATATAATGTCAGGATAGATAAAAGTTTGAATATTTTTTACAATAAATATTTTGATGTTTCAAATTATATTAAAGATCTTTTTTTAGCCGAAAAAAAGATCTTTAAATTAAAAAATAATTATGTTATGAAACCAAATCTCTCAGATTTTCCGTATTGTATAAAAAATGAAAGTAATTTAAATATATACATTTGCATAATACACGCTTATAGCATTAAATTATTTGCTTTATTTATATTTATATTTGCTATTGGATTTACTCTTGATATAGCATCTGTTTTTGTTGATAAATAACTCACGTGCTTTGTGCCCCATTTGAAGTTGACACATGATTAATTTGAATTTTAATACTGTATTGGGTTCATCATTTCCATCTGTAAAATATTTTCCTTGAGAAATTCTATACAGCAATAAACCTGCCATTTTTTCAATCGGTAAATGATAATATTAAGCAGAGATATCAAACATAAAGATGCCACCGAGGCAAGATTTTAATCCATATATATCATGTATGTTATGTATTTATATTTAATTATTCTTTATTTGCTCAAATCAATCCTTGAAATATTATTTTTTTAAGTGATGGATAAATAATTCTATTATTATTTTTAAATGAATTTCTATTAAAATTTTCCTGCTACTTTTTTACTTAATTTTTCATTCCACAACCTACCCATTAGTAAAGAATGTTCTTCCATAATTTTATCATTTTCATCTTCGCTTGCTTTTTTAACATTTAGCGTAAGAACGGGTTTTTTTAGCCATTGCCCTAATGCTTGATTTAATTATAGTGAAAACATAATTCTATATTTTTTTTAATATTTTCATATATTTGTTGTGCTAAATAAGGATCTAAATTAAACGATCTTTTAATAATACTCATAGCTTTCCTCGTTATATTTTTTTCTTCAGCCTTTTTTAGTTTAAAGAGTTAATGTAATTTTTTACATAAAAAAAACTTTTACCTTCAAATCCATTTAATACTTGTCTGCAGATAAAAAACAAACCAGGCAGTCAACTAATTAATAATAATGATATAAAATAAAAACCCTATAAAATAGGATATTTTAATTGAGACTAAAGGGGTAAAGTTTTTTTATGGTAAATTACGTTTATCGACAAATTAAACAAGCATTTTCAAAGAATCAAGCTCAATTAATAGTAGGAAAAATCGAAAAAGAATTACGTGATGATCCAGAGGCTGGAGATTTAATAGAAGGGACTTATGGCTTGAGAAAGCTTCGAGTTTCTGATGGAAGTAAAGGGAAAAGTGGAGGGTTACGAGTTCTTTATTTGGATATTAAATTGATAGAACGAATTTATATCATCGCTTTTTTTCCAAAAAATGTGAAAGAAAATTTAACAAAATCTGAAAGAAATTTTCTTGCTTAAGTAGTTTTAAATATTAAAAGTGAGGCTGAAAATGAAAAAACAAAAAAGAAAAAATGAATATTTTGATGAAATTTTGTCCGCTCTAAACGAGGCTTTAGAGCATGCAAAAGGAAATAAAAAGCTAAAAATGACAAGTGTAAAAATTCATCCTGTGCAGGATATGACTGCAAAAGAAATAAGTAAATTAAGAGAAAAGCTATCCTTTTCTCAAGCTATTTTTGCAGAGTTTTTAGGAGTATCTAAAAAAACAGTTGAAGCATGGGAATACGGTAAGAGCCATCCCAATGGAGCGGCTTTACGTCTATTAAATTATACTAGTTAAGATCCTCAATATTTTGAAGAAAAAGTAATTAAAAAAAATGAAATAGCATAGCTTTTGTATCAAATTTTTAAGCAGGGTGTATTCCGATAAAAGATGTAATCTTTTTAAGTCGAATGCTACTTGAAAAATCGAATTTGCTTTGGACCCAATTCCGGGCTTGCAATGATGAGTTTAATACAGTATTAAAATTCACATTAATCATGTGTCAACTCAAATGGGGTCCAAAGCATTATATAAATACAAGAGATATCCAGAAAGAGTAATATAAAAGTATAATAATATATATAAACTTATTTCTTCTAGATTTAAATAATAAGTAAAAACTAATCGGTATTACAAAAAGCCACCAAATAAATTCAATACTTGATGAATATTGAAATTCGTTATAAAAATTATTTTTTTGATTCCTATTTTCAATATATCTAGCAATTAAAAACACTAAAAAATAGGATAGAAAATTGAATAAAACAAAATAAATTAATTTAAAAGTTGGTTTTTTCAATTTATTCCTTATAAATTAGAAGTAAATATCTTTAAATAATTACTTTTTTAAAGTTAATTTTAATAATACATAAATAAGATATGGTATAATTATCAATATATTAAAATATATTAAAAATCTATCATAAGAAATTAATGATAAATAATTTCTTATGATTAAAAATAAACTTGTAAATATGAATACAAGAGACAAATACAACAGAATTCTAAATATTTTTAATTTATTTTTGATTATAAAAAAACTAACACATGCAGGAATTGAGGTAAGCAGACTAAAAAAATAATAAGGAATCAAATAATCACTTTGATTATTTTTTAAAACAATATTTTTCTCTAAAAATATAAAACTTTTATTATATTCACTCAGCCATCCTATTACTAAGCAAATAAAAATATATATCATATGCCCCAGAACAGGATATTTCATATATGAAAGAATAGATTTTAATTTCATAAATATATAAATGTTAAAATTACATTGCTTTATAGAAATTAAATTATAATTAATTAATACATAATAGGATAATTTTGTTAGAAAAATACTAAAAATTGGTAAAATCAATAAAACAAAAATTAATTCTAATATTAGATAATTATTTTGAAATAACATTAAGCGATATAAAATCATTTCTTTTAATATTAAATACAATAATATTAATAATATACTATTAAATAAGGATAAATATATTTTTAATAAAAAATATTTGCAATTTATTTTATAAAAATCATTATCCATAATAAAAGAACCATAAAAAACGAAAAAATATTTTATGTAATAATAATATTCAAAAATCTCAATATTTTTAACAAAGCCAAATTGATAATCACTTGAGTACATTTTATTTATTTCATTATCAAAAATAAATAAATAAATACAAAATGAAATATTTACAAATATGTATATTAAAAATGATTTTAACTTCACCATTAAAGATTTATACATTTAATTCATTTCCCAAAACCAAACTTCTTTATTTTTGCTATATCTTGTGACTCCAGTAAAAGGAATAAAACCTAAAAACTCATGCATAATCATAGATGATGCTGTTAGTTTGTCTTTGTTCCAAAGGTCAATATGATCACCACTTCTATTTTGATCGCTCTCATTTGATCTCATCCAGAAATCTTTTATAAATATTATTCCCGTTTTTCCATCTATTTCATCCTTAAAATTTTTACTTTTTTCTTTAATCTCTGCCAATAAAGGTTTCATCTTTTTTTTATTTTTTTCATTTTCATTTTTAATTTTAATTTTCTCATTTTCATTTTTAATTTTCTCATTTTCTTTATCTATTGTTTCTTGAGTTTTAAAATCTTGACATGTTATTATATTACCAAAAGGTTTTAAATATCTTAACCAATTTGCCATTTCTTCAGCACCTCTAGCAAATCCGTGCTTACATTTCATTCCTTTAAAAGATGCCATATTTACTTCACTTTTTTTAAAGCAATAATGCATATTTATTGCACATTGGTTATCATATAAATATAAACCTTTAGAATTTTTTTCATCGCATGCTTTTTTTATTCCATTTATATTTGGATGATTATTCCATAAATCTTCAAATTTTGGAATAAATATTTTTACAGTTACATTTGTATTTTTTTTGCTATTTGTTTTGGTTTTTATTGGTTTATTGTTATTTTTAGGCATTTTTATTATTTCCTATGTCTTGCTAAAGCTTCATCGCCCCAATACAGTTCTATTTCTTCTTCATCATTCGTTCTAATTTTTCTTGTTTTCCCATCATCATTTGTTCTGCCAAATAATTTTTTCCCATCAGGGTAAATAACCAAGTAAGGCAACTCTTTAATAGGTAAACCTTCATTATCAAGCGCTGTAAATTGCTCATCATATACTTTAAATTCAAGTTCACTTTTAAAAAGACTTGGCTCCTCTGTAATAGAAAATTTTTCTAAAGCATTTTGACCAACTAAAGTGCAACCACAGCCTACTTTATGACCATGAAGCGCAATAGGGAGACCATTTAATTTTATATTTGGATAACCTTCAATTATTTCTGTGGAACCATGCAAAGGAATAGGGCAAGAGACTTTATCTCCAAGAGTTGCTACAGGAAAGCCATTAAATTTTATATTTATTTGATTTGTTTTAACAACACTACCACCACTACTAAGTGGATCTCCTAAAACAATTATAGATTTTTTCATTCTTACCTCTCTTATTCTATTTCAATTTTACTACTTGCAGAATTTATATTCATCTTTTTACATTTTATAGAAACAAGGCCACTGCTTTCTATTTTAACTTGTGCAGAACCAACCGTTATTATAACTTCTTTTTGTGAGTTTAATGAAATTTTATCCTGAGCTTCAGTTACCACCTCTTTTTCTGATTTAATTTTAATATTTTCTATTGCATCTAATAAATATTCTTTATCTGTTTTAAATTCAATGTTTTTTTCGGCTTCAAAACTCATTTTATTTTCTGTTATAAAATCCATATGCTCTTTAGATTCATGAAGCATATTTTTCTTAGATATAAATTCCATTTGCTCTTTGGATTCATGAAGCATATTCTTTTCAGTTTTACATTCCATTTGCTCTTTGGAGGTAGATAGCATATTTTTATCTGTAATAAACTCCATTTGAAGTTTAGACTTAGATAACATATTTTCTGAAGTTCTCATAGTCATTGTTAATTTAGACTGAGTTAAATGATCTCCAAAAGAACGAATGCGCATATGTTTCGCTGCTGCTATATTAACCGTAGCTGTTTTATGATCCATTTCTAAAAAATTATTTTTTTTATTTTCAGAAGGTTGATCATATAAAGCAAGAATATGTTGCTTTTTTAAATTACTTATAGGAGCTGGTCTTTTTTCATTATATAAACCACCAATAACAACTGGTAAATCTGGATCTCCGTCTTCAAATGCAACCAATACTTCTTCACCACCTCTAGGTATTGCAAAAAATCCATAACTTTTATTTGCCCAAGGACTCATGTATCGCGCATAAATATATTCTGCTTTATCGGAATACTTATCATATTGCCAAGGCAATTGAACTTTTATAAAATAATTTTCATCTAAATTTAATTCGTATTCTTCTCCATAAACTTTCGCAGTTATAGTTCCATCAATATAATTCCTATTGTATTTATGCGAAACATTATGTTGTACATCTTTATGATGAAGAATAATATTGGTCTCATAATGAAATTCATCTCCACCTACATACATAAAAACAAAAGTATAAGATTGAACTCTATAATCTTTTATTTCATTTAAATGTGATGTTAATGGCTTTTTTTGACTCGAATTATAATTGGCACTTATCATTGAACCAATATGGATTTTTAATGAACTAGAAATAGCGGAAATATTTTTTAAATTAGAATTTACTTTTTTTTCTAAAGAAGTAGTTTTATTTTCTAAAAATTTGACAGAAGAAGCTTTTTCTTTATATTTTTTAGCACCTTCAAATCCTAATCTTTGTTTTACTTTTAGCAAATGATCTCCAGATTTTTTTTCACTCTCCTTTTTCATTACTTTTCCAAAATTTCTATGATCAGAATCAAAAGAATCTATTTCTATAGGAGCGCCTGAGTATACAAAATTTATATTTGTTATTCTTTCTTTTCTAAATGCGAGGGCTTCTTTTAATGGATTATCTTCTGATTTGATTAAATTTTGAGAATTATCTTCAATATCTAAAGCTATTTTTCTATATTTTGATTCACTTATTAATGTATTTATTAAATTTACATCATTTAAAATATGAAATATTTGTTCGCCTTTTTCATAAGTAAAAATAAAATCCCAATCTTCTTCATCAATAAGCCGCAATATAAAATCCCAGTCACTTTCTCCATTTTGAATACAATTTATTCTAATAGTATCTTTTTCTGGTGAAAATTTAAATTTGACATTAAACTTAATAAATGACATTTTTTCAAAATCAGAAAATACATCTTTAATAATATCTTCAACTTTTTTATCAATATACACTCGATAATTGTTACTTTTTTGTAAAAACCATGGTAATGGATTTGCATAAAATGTGAATTTCTTTTTATCTGAATAATAATCTTCTAACTTTGTTTGGCTTACAAAAGAAGAATATTCTCTAATTGGAATTCCTAGTGAATTAAAGATTTCTATATGAACCTTAGAGAAATAAAAAAATGAGGAAGATTTCTCTAAATCAAACGAAAGTTTTGTACATATTTCATGAATTTGCATAGGATCCAGAATAAACTGTAACTCCATTTCTGTTAAGGAGCTGATTTCATCAAATACAAGAAATTGGGAAAGTCCTGTTTCTAAAATTTTTTTATCATTTTTATAAAAGGTAGCTATTAATGTATAACCAGTTTTGTTTTTGACATAAGAAAATATATCTTGTTTCATTTTAATTCCTATAATATTTTAGTTTCTTCTTATAATATGCCTGTAATCTTTATCATTTATACTAGTCATTAGTGATTCCATATATCTATCATAAAAAAAGTATTTCTTATCTGGCATTTTTGTTAATAAAAAGTCAGAATAAAAATCAAGTTCTGTGTTAATTACTTCAACTTTTAATGTCCAATTTTGTTCCATTATATTATTTATATAAGTATAAAATAAATTTTTATTATTAAAAAATAAATGTTCTAAACTTTTAAAATATTGAATTAGTAACTTCAATGGTTTTATTTTTTTTCCGATAAAATAATTCATATTATATAAGTATTGAAAAAAAAGAGGATTAGATAAAGCTTCACTATAAAAAATGTGGTCACTCGAAGAATTTAAAATTTTCCCAAAAGACGTACTTAAAGAATTTAAGACCGTTATATTTTTTTGTAATAATTTTTCATTATTTATAAACAAATTTGTACATATTGCAGTTTGCTCAAACCTTATATCATTTTTAATATGAAAAGTGTTATATTTAATTTTATGCTCAATATTAAATGGTAATTCAAAATCGAATGATATATATTTTGAAATATTGCCGAAACTTGATGGATCTATTTTTTTCTCTGTTTTATTATCTATAAATTTTATATCAGAAACAGAAATTACACCATTTGTTTTTAAATCTGCTATTTCTATTTCTCCTTCAGTTTCTGAATTTAAAATTTTCCAAGGTAAAGTTTGTTTATATATATTATAAAACACAAAACAATTTGTTTTTATAAAATTTCTTAAATTTTTAAAATTAGAATATCCACTTCCTAAAAGAGGAATTTTTAATTTAAATTCATTTATCATTAAAATTTTAAATTTGGACAGATCAATATCAATATAAAGCATATTTTTTAAATTATTTAAAATATCTCTTGTATTTTCAAGCTTATTCTTTGACTCAAAAAATATATATTTTTTTTCTGAAAAATTAAAATTTAAAGAAAGAATATCTTTACTTATTTTATATTCTTCTTCTTCATTTTGAAAAATAATTTCTTTATGAAAAAGATCTCTATCAAATAAATAACCAATTAAACTAACCATCTCTTCAGGATCATCAGATTGAAGATATACTCTTAGTTTTGCATTAAAATCGTAATCTTCAAATTCAAGCATATTTTTAAATTCAATATTTAAAAAACATTCTCGATCTCCAGCGACAAAATAACTATTAATAGCTTTAAAGGGAGAAAGCTCTTGTTTACCAAGAGTACTTAATTTTAATGATTGTTCATCAATCTGACATTCACAAGTAATATATTCTTTTTCATCAAACTCTTCCTGAATGGAGTAAAACTCTTCAAAATTATCAAATTCAACAATGTAAGAGGGAATTTCTGGAATATACCATTCTGGAAAAATGGGTTCCATAAAATTTCGAACTTGGTTTGCAATAATGCTTTGCATTTTAGAATGGGTTAGTGTTAAAAAGAAAGAACAAGATTCTACAAGTTTTTCTGTCTCATTATCTAATAAACCAGCATGTGAGAGTCCAAAGTGAGGTTTTAGCTCGGGATGCTCATTTGTCATTTTGTTTAATTCATGTCTTAGTTCAAATATTTTTTGTGATAAAAAGTTTTCAAAATTCATATAATTTTAGAGCCTTTAAAATATTTTTCAATTTGTTCATTATCCATATTTTTTATGTACGTAACATCACCATCAAAAATGTCGAAAGCATAATATAAAGTAAATTCTTTAGTAGCTGGAAAAATTTTTAGAGCTAAAGAATGTTCTTTTCTAAATTTTTCAACAATGGGGATATATTTTGAATTTATTTTTAAATAAACAGCATATTTTATACCATTAACCTCATGTTTTTTTCCTAATAAGGTTTTATATTTTGCAACACCTATTTCATTGTTCTTTATTAAAGCATAGTAAGGACAGTTTTCATCTAAAATAATATCTGTATAAGCATTTACATATTGTCCAAAATATTCAATAAAATAATTCATTATATTTTGTTTGTTTAATAATATTTTTTTATCTTTTTCAAAATTTAAAACACCTTCGTTTAATATTTTATTATTATATTCTTCAATTTCATAGAGTTTTTTATAAAATATTTTTATAAATTTAGACAATACTTCTTTTTGCTTTTCATCTAGCTCCCTAAATTTATCATAATAAATTTCAGGAAAGACAACTTTAAAGGAGCCTGCAACATTTTTTTGAGCATCTGGATAAAAAACAACAGAACTATGAAGCATTCTTTCAATTTCTTTAATAATATTTTGCATAATTAATTCTTTATTTTAATTTTGTGTTGAAAACCAGAATAAGAAACTTTTTTTAAAAATTCGTCTATAAAATGAATCATTAAACTCACCCCTCCAAATTTATAAATTTGCTTGTTTATTTTAATGTCAACTTCATATCTATTTGTTAATATTGTTTTATAAATTTGTAAGTCATATTTTTTGATATTTTTTTCATTATGAATTAAAACCTGTTCAATTATTTTAGGCATAATTCCTTTATAATTTGAAGAAGTGCTTGAAAATTTTTCTAAAATATCAAAAAATTTCTTTATATAAAATTTTGAGTTCATAATAGCTTCATTCATTTGAAATATATCATTATAAAAAAATTCATTGCTAAAATTTTCAAAATGAAAAGTTGTTTTACTTGCTGAAGTAATATTTTCAAATTTAAGAGAGGAATCATTTTTTATACTAAATTTTGAATATAGAGGAATGGAATGAACTTCTGTCAAATTAGAGCATTTAAAATAAGGAACAACAATCGTATCATTGGCGAATGCTGTTTTAATTTTTAAATAATATATGATATCTAGCTTTTTGTCTTGAACGATATATTTTTTATGTATTTTATAATCTATACCTTCTTTCATTTCGACATCATTATGGTTTCTATCAAAAAACTGGATATGATCTATACCAATAAATTTCTTTTTGGAACCTCTATCTAAAGTAAAATATCCTTTTTTCCCTTTTTTAAAAAAAAGCGGATCACCTTGTTTTCGAAATACATTTTTTACAGGAAAACAATTTAAATGCGCAAAATGATTTAGATCTTGAAATTCAGGGAGCGTTTTGCTCAAAGGGATTTCTATTGTTAGTGTTTCATTTGCTTTTAAATTCATTTTAAACATAGATAAATCAATATCAATAAATGAATAATTGTTTAAATAATTCACAAATTGGTGAATATAAAAAGAATAATTATTATTTTTATGAATAGATAAATCAAATATATTAGAAAAGGAATATTTCAAAATATTTCTATCTTCACTTGATTCATAAGTTTTGTCTATATATGTTATTTTAATTTTTTTTTGGGTCAGAAGCAGTTCATCTAAAAATCTATAAAAGTAACTAAATTTATTACAATCAAAGTATATTTTTAATAAATTTAAATTTTCAATATCCGCTAATGCTTTAACTTCTAAGAAAGCAGAAAAATTTTTACCATTTTTATCGAAATAGGAATTAACAATTTCTATAGGTTGCAATACTATGGGTAAATTATTACAAAATATTTTATTATCAACAGAACTTTCATTTAAGTAAAATAAGGTATTTTCATTTAATGTATTTGTTTTGAAAAGGCCATTATTAGGATGCACAGCTTTTAAGACAAAAGAAGAAGTAAGAGGCTGAAACCATTCTTCTAAATAATTGCTAAGATTGCTATTTTTTTGAACTTCTGCCTTTGCTATAAAATTTGTTTCAATTTGCGCAAGCATGTAAGCATAACACTCTTTAAACCTATCTGTTTCTGGATCATTCAATGCATTTAGGTCAGAAAATAAAGCGGGAAATAAACTTGGATTATTTAATGTAATTTCATGAATTTTAGTAGTAAAGACTTCTAACGTGTGAGATAATTTTTTTTGATTAATATTCATAACATATTCTTTTAAATTGAACTAAATAGAAAAGATATTCATAAAAATTTATGAATATTTCAAAACTTGAAATTTATATTCTGGTATTTAAATTTTTACAAATTATTTTTATTATTAAATAGTTAACTATAAAATTATTTTTTCTGTTCTTATATCTGAAAAATATGTATTATTTTTCAGATAAAAAATAATTCTTTTTTAACGGTAATCTCTTTGAGTTGGCTTGCAGTATTCATATTCCAAAGGTTCTATTAGCCTTTCTGGTACTTTATTTTCTTCTGTAAATTTCCAACATGCAATATGGCTAAAGTCTTTGTCATTACGTTGCGGATCGCCGTTTGAAGTTTGATATTCATCTCTTAAATGGCTGCCGCAGGATTCTTCGCGCGCAAGGGCATCTCGGCACATAAGCTCTGCAAGTTCAATGTAATCGGAAACACGCAAAGCTTTTTCCAATTCTTGATTTAATGTATTAGCATCCGTTGGGATTTTTAAATGACTCCAAAACTCTTCTTTAATTTTTGGAATTTCATTTAAAGTGAATTGCAACTTTTCTTTATTTCTAGACATAGAACAAGCATTCCACATTAATTTACCAAGCTTGTCATGTATGGTATCTGCTAATACATTTCCATTTATTTTTATTAATTTTTGAATTTTTTGTTTATTGCTTTCAATAGAATCTGAAAATTCTACCTTATTATTTTGAAGTGTATGCAAATGAGTATTTGCTAAATAATTACCTAGTGTACTTGGTAAAATAAAGTAACCATCTACCAGACCTTGTAAAAGAGCATTTGCACCTAAACGATTGGCACCATGTTCACTAAAGTTTGCTTCTCCTAATACAAATAGACCAGGGATATTAGACATTAAATTATAATCAACCCAAAGACCTCCCATTGTATAATGAATGGCAGGATAAATTTTCATAGGAGAATGATAAGGATTATCTCCCACTATCTTTTCATACATTTGAAATAAGTTACCGTACTTTTCTTCTAAAAATTTATTTCCTTGGCTTGCTACTTTATCTTTAAAATCTAAGTAAACAGCAAGTCCCGAGCTTCCTACACCATAACCTTCATCACATACTTTTTTAACTGCGCGAGAAGCAACATCACGGGGTACTAAATTTCCAAAATTTGGGTAACAGCGTTCTAAAAAATAATCTCTATCTTCTTCATGAATTTCATTAGGAAGTCTTGTTTCATTTTTTAGTTTTGGAACCCAAATTCGTCCATCATTTCTTAGAGATTCTGACATGAGTGTTAACTTAGATTGCTCTGAACCCGCAATAGGAATACATGTAGGATGTATTTGAGTGAAACACGGATTTGCAAAACCCGCTCCTCTTTTATAAGCGCGCCAAATTGCGGTTGCATTTGAAGGTTTAGCATTTGTAGAAAGATAATATAAATTTGCATAACCACCTGTTGCTAAAACAACAGCATCTGCAGAATACGATTCTATTGCTCCTGTTAAAAGATCGCGAACAACAATACCGCGCGCTTTTCCTTCCACAACAATAAGATCGATCATTTCTTTGCGGGAATGCATTCTAATATTTTTTTCTGTTACTTGACGCATCATTCCTTGATAAGCACCAAGTAATAACTGCTGACCAGTTTGACCTTTTGCATAAAACGTTCTTTCAACTTGTGTGCCACCAAAAGATCGATTGTCTAATAATCCGCCATATTCTCGTGCAAAAGGAACACCAACAGCGACACAATGATCAATAACTTTATTTGAAAGTTCTGCTAACCGATAAACACCAGCCTCCCGAGCGCGATAATCCCCACCTTTTACCGTATCGTAAAAAAATCGGTAGGTGGAATCTCCATCATTTTTATAATTTTTACATGCATTAATTCCACCTTGTGCTGCAATAGAATGAGCTCTTCTTGGAGTATCTTGTAGACAAAATGCGTCCACTTTATAACCAGCTTCTGCTAAAGTAGCTGCTGCCGAAGCACCCCCTAATCCAGTGCCAACAACAATCACAGAAAATTTTTTTCGATTGGCCGGATTGATTAATTTACTTTCAAAAACATGTTTTTTCCATTTATCTTCTATAGGACCACTTGGTACATTATTTTTAAGCATTTTGTAAATTCCTATTTCATTTTAAATGTTTGAAAAAATTTTTATAATTTTTTAATAATTAAGCTATGCAAATAGATTCAAAATGAATCACCATTATTTTAATACATAAGTAATGCATTTTTTGCAATAATGATAATGATTTTCAATATATAAAGTATTTTAACACTTAATCCAGAAAAAAAATGCGCTAAATAAATGCGATTTTAATTATTATATGGATTTAGAATTAAAATAATATCTAAAAAATATTTATTACATATTGTGAATTTAGTTTTTTAGATATTATTTATTCAAAACTTATTCATTAAAATAAATATTAAATAAAGTTTGTAAATATTAAATTTTATACTAAATTAATAAAACGTTGAAAATATTGTAACAATAAAGCAATATAATAAGACGATTACATATAAAATAGATATTCAGCCTAAACTTGATCATTTTTTAAACAAATGAAAGAGGTAAGCTGAAATTAAAATTTTACTTTAATTATATTACATAATCACTTGAGGGATAAAATGTCTTTTAAAAAAATAGGAGTGTGTTCAATTGTTGCATTTGCCTTTATTGGCTGCGGCACTTCTCAAAAAGAAGGAAAAAATAAAAATAATAAAGTACAAATGACCAGTTTTAATATGTCTTCAAAAGGAAGTGCTAACAATATAAAAATAAATAATATACCAATTTTTATAAAAATACATTGTGCAGAAGCAGATTATACAAAAGATGATATAGAAATTAACTATGAAAAAAGTAATTTTGAAATTCCGAATAAAGGATCTTGTGATATTACTTTGAAAAAGTTTACAATATCTAATGACATCCATTATGATCTCGTAGAGGAGAAAGTTTTATTTAAAACAGAAGCAAATCCTAATCCTAAGGAAAGAGCAAATATTAAAATTAATACTACAGAAAATCTTTTATACAAAAATAAATTAAATAATTATTCTGCATTTTTATCTTCAGAAATAAAAAACAATCTGATAATCATTCATATATCTGAATTCAGGGGAATAAAGCCAAATTAATTAATGATAACGATAATTTGTATTTACTATTAAAAAAGATAAGATTTTAATTTAACTTAAATAACATGGAGAAATAGATAGAATGAATCAATTAATAAAATTTGGAATTTATGGAATCACTTCACTAGCATTTATCAGCTGCGGTGTTTCTAAAATGGAAGGTAAAAACAAACAAAAAAATGGCGATCAATATAATGGAAAAATGCTTAAAATTAATTTTTCAGCAAATCAAAATATAGATAGTGTAAAAGTTCCAAATTTACCTGTTTCTTTAGATATAAATTGCCCTGATACAAATTATAAAAATGACAAAATAGAATTAAAATTAGATGAGAGCAGTCCAAATAATACAATTGAATTGCCTGCAAAATCTAACTGTGACATTATTATAAATAGATTTATACATGGTGAAAATACTTATGAAATTTCAAAAGCTGATAAAACTGGATATATTATTAAATCCTCTGTAGATAAAGATCAAAAGGTGAATTTAACTTTTCCTGGTGAAAAATTGTTTGTAGCAAATGAGGATAATAAAAATAAAAAATCATCTTCTATATATTTAGCAGCAACACAAATTAAAATTAATAATGTTCCTTCTATTAAAATATTTATTTCTAAATATTCTGGAATAGCAACAGCAAGTATTTCTGATGCAGATACTTCATCATACGCCATATCAACTAGTCTTCCAAAAGAAGTAGATATCACAGATTTAAAATTTGACATTGTAAGAAGATTTTTAAACGGATTTAGCGAATTTACACTAGTATTAAATAAAGATAAATTAAATGATAAAAGATGGTTTGAAAATTGTAAGTATGTAAAAAATACAAAAGATGCAATTATTATTTCTGAAAGTTCCAATATTGATGGAATTAAAAAAGCATATGAAGGTGGAACTAAATGCTCAAATCTTAATGATATTATAAATACAGAAGGAAATTGGAACAGTAATATTGATTATGAACATTTTTTTATTTTTGCATCTGAACTAGAAGGGGGACAAAAAATTCCTCGCTTATCTGTTATTCCAATACTCTCAAGAAATGAAATTGAAATTATATATTTAGAAAAAGATCTAAAAATAAATGAACTTTTAATGGAAGATATGTCAAAGAGGTTGAAAAATTATAATGTACCTAATGCCATAGATGCCAATATTGCTTTATTAAAATTTGATTTAAATAAAGTTAATGAATTTATTGCTCGTTTTGAAAAATTTAATCTTTTAAATAAATGCAAAGAATCGAAACTAATAGAATGCCAAAATCTCAATCAAAAATTTGATATTTTAAAGTCAAAAAAAGTTAATTTAGAATCTGAATTAAATAAACATTAATAGGCATTTAAAATTAAGGTATGTAATTAAAAACCAAAACTCACTTACCCTTCATTTCCCAATAAAGAACAATGGCATCGGGTTCAAATAAATTATACTTCGAGCTGCTTTGGGAAATGACAAGTGTGTTGTCATTTAAAGCCTGATCTGGTGCAAGTTTTACGTTAAAAAATAAGTATTCATTTTTTAAATTAATTTCAATATCCGCATGCTCATGTTTTCGTTCATAACCTAAACTTCGTTTTTCAATCATAAAATGATATTCATTTTTTTCACAAATAAGAGAAGCATGAAGCCATTCCATTAATTGAGCATCTGAAACTCGTGCAGGTTTTTTAAGGGCAATTTTGTAAATTGAGGAGCTTTGTTTAGGAAGCTTTAAATAATACAAATTATCTTTTTTGGTAAATAAATATAACTTATATTTTTCTGAAATTTCTTTATTTAAAATTTCATTCATGAAATCCATAATTGAAGTAAAATATTCTTCAATATTTAAATATTTAAACTCAGGCAATTTAGGTAGATTAATATTTGGGTTAATTGAAATAACATTTGCAAATATTTTATTCAAAATTAAATAAAAATCTTTTGGTAAAATTTGATCTTCATTTAAAACCTGTTCCATCATGTTTAATGAATTTGATAGATGCTTAATTTTTATAAAATGGTCATGGTATTTTTTTGGATTAAGCTCACTTTTATTATCTTCAATATCTTTTTTGATCATTAAAAATTTATTATTGATAAGTTCCATTGAACTTTCTAATTTTGCAATAATTTTTTGATCGGATTTTATATTAAATACAGGAGGCTTGTAATCATCTAATTCCAAGCCATTTTTACTTAATTTTAATTTAGCTATTGGCAAAAATCCACAATTAGAGGGAGTGGTATTTGCAACAACAAGATTGATATTTTTTTCTATCGTATAAATACTATTTTCTGAATTTATACATTCTCTAATAAAGTGCTTTTGATTTGGTGATTGATATTCTAAATTACCAGAAATAAGATTATAATCATTAATTGTGATAAAAATATAAGCGCCATCATTTTCTAATGGATCTAAAGTTTTTATATCTATTGAGTAAAATAAAAGGTTTGTTGCTTTATGGTAATATTCGGAGCCGTTTGAAAAAATACATTCAATTTCAGAGATTTTAAAAATACCTTTTCTTTGAGCATTTTTGTCAATTTCAAATTTAATAATTCCAAAGTTTTCTGGTTTTAATAAGTTATAACGCATTTCATTTAAAAGTTCAGATTGTTTAAATAATTTAAATACAGATTTTTCAGTAATTGTATCGGAGTTTTCTATTTTTATAAGTTTTGGTAAAGATAAAGTATTTGCTATCATATCTGTTTCCTTTAGTAATAATAGATACAAATCTAATATAAATTAAGACTTGTAACTTTATTATCATTTAGCATTTTTTAAAAAATAAAGAAAAGAGATTAGAAAAAAATTAAAGCACGCCCATTTTTAGTTGAAAACGCCCAGGATCAAATTCAAATTTAGGTTCTTGAACTTGAACATCTATATAAGAAGTTGTTTCATCTATATCCATTTTAATTTGAATTAAATTTTTAATAAGTAAATTCAAACGCTCCAGCTCTTCTTCAGGATTTTTTAACCAATCTATTGAATAAATTTTTTCAATATTCCATCCATTTTCTATTAGCTTTTTGTCCCTCATATCAATTTTGTCGCCAAAGTGTTGAGAGGAATGCATAATACACTCGTCGCATTCGATACCTAGTACAAAATAATTTTCGCGATAAGGATGAAGAACAACTAGATCGAGATAGATGTTATTATGGCCAAACATTTCTATAACATTATAGCCCAAGTTTGTTAACTTTGTTTTTACAAATTGTGAGAACTCACTAGGCTTATAGCCATCTAATGCATTTTTTGGCTTAAAAGATTTTATAATATTTAAAGCTTTTTCATAGTTTTTTTCCGACAAAGATTTTGTAAACTTTAAAAATCTTCCTAAAATGCACATATTATAATTTTCTGTATAATATTTATCGTTTGTTTCCATTAAATACAAAGGTATAGTATTTATTACAATTAATTTATTTTTAACAGAAGAAATTAAGTTATTTATTAATATATTCGAATTATTATCACGGTATATTTTTAAAGTTTCAGAATAATCAATTTTATTTTGGAAAAAGATAGATCCTGTTGAAAATAAAACAGTATCAAATTTTTCATTTCCAATACTTTTTATATCTTTTATTACAATTTTTGTTTCTAAATCAAAGTTTTCTTTTCCATAAAGACGAGACACTAGCAAATTCCATTTTTGATTTTGTTTTAACTTCATATTTAAAATTTCTTTGTAAAACAAAGACTGTTCAATACTTGTAGTAATAATTGCATATGATTTTATTGGAAACAAGTTTATTTCATTTAAGAGAGTCTCTAAAACAAAATCAGATTCATAAAAACTTTCATTTTTAATAGATATATTTTTTATTGTATTTAAATCATAAAATTCAATTTCACTTCCTGATAAAAACTTATAAGGAGATGGGATTATTTTTAATTCACCTAAATAAAATGCATAATTAGCAAATGAAAGTAAAGACTCATTAAATTCACCTGTAGCATTTTTAAATATTGTAGAAGAAGATTTTTTTTCTATGTAATATTTTATATCTTTACTTTGATAGTTAAGATCTTTACTCATATTATATAAGATTAATGAGCCTAAATTATTATTATTATTTTTTATCATTAATAATTTTTTAGACCTGTAAATCGAAGGTATAATTCGATCCAAATTTAACTTAGAGTCATCGTCAATAATTAACAAATCAAACATTTCATTTGCTAAAGGAATGAGGTTACTTACATCCTTTGGATTTAATAACCAACAAGATTTCATTTTTAAAAACAATTGAATTTCATCGGGCAAAAGTTTAGGAGAAGATTCTTCAGTTAGTTTTTTAATTAAATTATGATATAGCTTATGATCTTTAACATTTTTAAAGTTTTCATTCGTCTTATAATTAAAATAATCATTTAAATTAAATTTCACATATTCATCTATCTCATTTAGATCTGAAAATAAAGAACGAATGGTTTCACGTCCATAATTTTTAATGGCTGGATTATAAGACAAAAGATCACTAAACCAACCTAAAATTACAGTAGAATAAACAATATCTTTCCATTTAGATTTATGGTGTGACAAAGATTCTATGATGTCGATATCCAAATTTACTAAATTATATTTATCTTGTAAATTACAAACAATTTTATTATATTGATGCATAAAGTCTATATCATCAATTCTATCAATCATAACATTTATAAAACTCAACTTTTTTTCAGTAGAATTTAATTGTATTTTATCAAGCTGTATATAATTAGATAATTTATTCCATTCTTTATTTATATTTTGATCACATTCTTCAATTTGATTAATAGTTTCTGAAATTTCTTTGATTAATTGAATTACATTTTTATAACTATAGAATGACTGAATTGCTTCTTGATAATGCTTTTCAGTTAATGTTTGTTTTGCGTCTTTAAAAAGATCATAAATATTTTCAATGTCTATTTGAATTTTGTAAATATAATTAATAATATATTCATGATTATTACTTTCTAAATAAATATTACATCTTATTTTTGATACAATATGCATTAATTCTTCAAAACAATCTATATATTTTAAATAATGTTCAAATTGCTTATTAGTTCCATCCCACTTTAAGCAAAGCTTTTTAATTAAAGCTCTATTCACCCAATATTTTTTAGTAAAATATTTTGAAAAGCTATTTTCATTTTTAATATATTCTTCTAAGTCTTTAATTAATTTAGGAGCAGTACCTTCTTTTATAGATTGATAACCTAATTTATAATCTTCCATATCAATTAATATTCTTTGCATATTGATAGAGATAGATTTTAAATTATCAATATAAATAATTTGATTTTCCCATAAATTCTTATAGTCGTATGAAATATCTAATTTACCAGAATTTCTAGACATAAAAATTGAGTATTGATTTAAATTTTCTTCTAACTGATTTTGAATTACATGTTGATTTATTTTATATTGTAAGTAATTCTTTTTGCCTTTTAAATTATGAATATTATTTTTTATATTAATTAATTCATCAAATAATATTTTATTTTTTAAAGTGACTTCTAACTTATATTTCCAAGGGCTATCTAAATTATTATTTAATCTTATATAAAAATACTGTATTCCATTAATTTCTTCTAAAATATTAGATAATTTCTCCCATTCAATAAAACCGAATTTTTGATAAATATTTGAGTCATATAAATCTTTATTTGCTAGAAATGTTTTGTGTATAATTTCTAAATTTGTTAAACCACTCTTTAAATGCTTTTCCTGCAATATTTTAATATATTCATTTATATCAAATCTTACTTGATTTATTTTATGCAAATTATTTTTAAAATTATTTTCACTAAAATCAATATTTTCAAAACTTTTAAAATTAAATATCTGATCATAAATTTCATATTTATTGCTATTTAATGATTTTGGAAGTTTAGCAATTTTATTAAATATACCTTTAGACTCCAATTCCGATCTAATATATTCAAATATTTTATTATTTTCAGAAACAAACAAAACACTTTTATTTGTTATTGTGTATTTCACCATTATATTTAATATTGAATTATATTTTTCTACACCAGTAGGAAAAGAAGCTATTACAGATTCATTATTATCTATTTGTTCCAATAAATTCTGTGTATAAGAATCAAATTTATATGGAAATAAGCTAAATTTATCTTTTTGACTTTCATAATTTAAAAATTCAAAATCTTCTTTAGTTTTAATTGTAAATAATTTTGAAATCAAATTATTATTATCTAAATTTTTAATTATATTATTATAATCTTTATATAATGTTAAATTATCATTCTCCATAAAATCAATAAACATAAAATCATAAATTAAAAATTGATTTAAATTATTATCTTCTTGACTGTTAATATCATACTTGTACTTTAAAAACTGAACATCAATATTATGGTTGGTTAAATTTTCAACCAAATAGTGCAGAGCATAATTAGCAGAAGAAAATTCCTTTTCTTTTTCCAAATTAATATTAAAAAAATGCTCAAGATAATAAACTAAAATTTCGTTTAATAAGAAAGTTTTACTTTGAAATTTTATATAAAACTTATTTTCTTTATTTCTCTTTAAATAAATTGGTATTTTAAATACAGGCGCATTTGTTACATTAAATTGACTTTTCCAGGACAAAAAAGGTCCTAATAAATAAAGACAAGGAGCATCAAATTCATGTTCATAGTTATCACTTATGTAATTGAACTTTTTTAATTTTTGATATAATGCAGAGCTTATCAAACTTTCATTTTCTTGTATTGATATATAGACATTTAAATCTAGTTTTTGTGAATTAAATAGAAGATCAAACTCTTTAGAACTCCATCTTAATATTTGATTTGAAGTAGGATCACTTGAAATACCAGATCCACCCATAGATTCTTCAAAAGATAAATTAATCGTAGTTTCGTCATTAGTCTTAAAAAATATTGACTTATTTTTAAGCGTAAATCCCTCTAAGGAATCTCTACTTTTTAAAAGCTGTCTTTTTAATTGAATATTATTCATGATCTTCTCTTATTTAGCAAGACATTATAAAGTAACCACTTTTATAATGAAGTTGCTTTTTAGATTTTTTTTTTACTTCTTACAATCAACTGACATTTATATTTATAAAATGAACCAGAAATACAAAAAAAATAGATTAACATCTAATCCGATTAGAAGTTAATCTATATATAATAATTATATCTTTATTTTTACAAGATATTTTTTTAAAAAAATATCTTTTCAGGTTATTTTACTCAAAAAGATATTTTTTGTGGCAATACATTTAAAAAACAGAAGCTTGTACTTGTGAAATATGACGTTTATTCAATAAGAACATAGCAAGTCTGGATTGCCCAATTCCGCCACCTAAAGATAGAGGTAATTCTCCCTTTTCTAACATGGAGTGAAATAAAAATTGCAATCTTGATTCTTGTCCCGTTAGAGACAGTTGTTTTAATAATGCGTCCCTATCAACACGAATTCCCATAGAAGATAATTCAAAAGAAAACTCTAATTGTGGATGCCAAACTAATATATCACCATTTAATCCTTTAAATTTTTCTGATGTTTCTGTTGTCCAATCATCGTAATCAGGTGCTCTACCATCATGTGGTTGGCCATTTTTAAGTTTCCCACCAATACCAATTAAAAAAACAGCTCCGTGCTTTTTACAAATTTCCCTTTCTCGATCATAAGGGCTTAAATGTGGATAAAGATCTAATAATTCTTCAGAATGAATAAAGGTAATTTTTTCTGGTAAAATAGGTCTAAAGTCAGAAAATTTTTCTGAAAGTTCCATTTCAGTTTCTTTAATAGATTTATATATTTTTTCGACCGTTTCTTTTAAAAACGATAAATTTCTTTGCTCTTTACTTATCGTAATTTCCCAATCCCATTGATCTACGTAAGCTGAATGAGTGGGATCAATTTTATCGGAAGGACGAATTGCTCTCATATCAGTATATAAACCTTCTCCAACTGGAAAATCATATATTTTAAGCATCATTCTTTTCCACTTAGCTAATGATTGAACAACTTCTATTGTCTTTAATTCACTATATTCTGGAATTTTAAATGATACTGGGCTCTCTATTCCATTTAAATCATCATTTATTCCTGTTCCTTTTTCGACAAATAGTGGAGCAGAAACTTTTAATAAAGATAAGGAGTCTGAAAGTTTTTGGGGAAAAAAAGTTTTCACAAAATGAATTTGTTTTTCAACTTTTTTTAACTCACTAGCTGAAACAACTTGTGATTCACAAGATAATACACATATAGACATAATACACCTCAAATTATGATTTGTTGTTGGTACATAAGTACAGAAAGAATAAGTAAACATATGTCTAGAATTAGTTTATTTAAAAATCTGTAAATAAATTTTAATTATGAAATTTTTATTTTGAATTAATTATTATTATTTGGATTGATATTATTAGAATTGCAATTATTAGAGGAGGTATAAATAGAAGAAGATATTGAAATAGAAACACAACATGGTGTTTCATAAACTTTCTTAGTAATAAAAATACCTGTTTTCATTGCAACACACCTTTTTTTAGTGTTAATTTTACCTGTAACAGAACAATAGTAATTGATCAAAATATTACTGTCAATTATTTTTTTAAATTAACAAATAATTTATTTTTCTATTGTTTTAAATTTCATTGAAAATTTTGTAAATTCCGATTGAAGGTCTAAGCTTAAAACGCCATGATTCCTTTCAACAAATTGATATGATTGAGTTAATCCGAGACCCGTTTTTTTAAAATCTTTCGTAGTATAGAATGGTTCAAATATACTCGCCCTCTTATCTAGTGGAATGCCTTCTCCATTATCCATTACAGAAAGTGTAATGTAATTGTCATCTTCATTTTTTAGAGAAATCTTTATCCAAGGGTTTTCTATATTGTCTGTTGCTTCAATAGAATTATGGATCAAATTCACTAATGCTTTGTATATTTCTTCTTTTTTTACATTTACAAACTTTTCATTTTCTTCAAGCTCAATTGAATAAGGAATATTTAATGACTTTAATTCATACTGACAAAATTTTATGGCCATATCAATAATTTCAGAAAGCTTACAATCAATCTTAATTAACTCTACTCCTTGTAGAGATAATCCTTGTAACTTCGAAACAATTTTTGTAATTTTTAAAGTCTTTTTTTTCATTTCTTGAATTTTGCTCATTGATTTTTCAAAATTAACTTTTTCAAATGAGTCTTGATGACCTAAAAAAGAATCAATACATAATAAAATATATGTTAATGGATTATTTATTTCATGAGCGATTGCTCCAGCAATCCTAGCTAAACTTTTTGTATTATTATTAACAAAAAGTTCATATTGCTTATGCCTATCATAAGTCTCATCAATTAGTGCGCCTATATACCCAGTAAACTCATTTTTTTCATTATATCTTACAATTCCATTAACTTTAAACCATTTAAATTCCCCAGATTTTGTGACTGAAACTACTTCAATATTTTTATAGGAATTTTTTTTACTCATTATTGCTCTAAATTGAATTTTTAATTCATTAGGAGCATTTTTTGCGAAAAGATCATCTATTTTTTTTAGTTTAATTTCATCTTTTTTATATCCAAGTTTTTCATATATATTATTAGAAATAAAAACAATCTCGCCAAATTGATTTGTTTGCCAAAAACAATCAAATGTAACTTCAAGCAATTCTTTAAATTTAGATTCTAAAATCAATGATTCTTTTTTTATTTTAACTTTATCCAATAATATTTTTTCAAATTTTTTGTTTATTAAAAATATAATTATATAAATTTCTGTTAAAAAAGAGAATAACACAATAATTCCTATAGTTAAATTTATTTTATTTAGATAAAAATAACTGAACAAATAAGAGCAAATAAAAATCGTGGTTAATATTTTTGGGACTAAATACAAATTTAATTTGTATAATTTTGAAGTCAAAGAATAAATAAATCCTATTAAGATAATACTAAAGTATGATATTATTAAAATAGGTGATAAGTAAATTGAATATTTATAGTTATAAAAATTTAATATTAAAACAAAAACTGGAAATATAATATAATAATAAAAAACATTACTCATTTTTTTACTATGATTTTTTGTATTCATTTTTTTGTTCAAAAATAATGTTGAACAAATTACAAAAAAAGATAAAGACATTGAAAAACTAAATTTTTTAAGCAAATCTATTTCAAACCATAAATATTTATCACCAACTCCAGTAATTGTAATTACAAAAAATAAAATTGAAAATATGTAAATAAAAGAAAAGAAATAAAATTTATTTTTTAAATAAAGAAACAAGTTTAAAGAATAAAATAATAGAGAAATTAAAATTCCACTAAACACTAATACAGCTAAGTCTATCAACGTTAGCTGATTGGTATAAGGAATTATTATACTCATATCTTTTATCTCAAACATTTAAAATTTTTCTACCTCTCTTTCAGAGCTATCCTATTGTTTCGTAAGTATTTTAATTTTCTTTATATTTTTTTTCCAAAATTAGCCTTTAAATTTTCAATTTATTTCCGATAGTATCTAAGAATTTATGTTTTTAAAGTTCTTTATTTTTAAATACTTGGGAGTAGTATGCCGTCCGTATTAATTGTTGACGACGAACCTATGATTCTTAAATTTTTATCCTTTAAATACCAAAAAGAAGGATATGAGACTTTAACTGCAAATAATGGTAAAGATGCGCTAGTCATTTGTAAACAAAATTCACCAGATGTCATCATTACAGATATGAAAATGCCAGAATCCACTGGAATGCAGTTCTTGGAAGATTTAAAAAACTTTAGCAATTATAATCCCATTATTGTTTGCATGACTGCCTATGCTGATTTAACCTTACAAGATGCCTATGAAATGGGTGGTTATGCTTTATTTAACAAACCCTTTTTAGTTTCTGATATTTTAGGAGCTACTAGAAAATTTTTAAAAGATAAAGAAATTCACTTAGAGCAAAAAGCAGAAGATACAAATCTTGTTCCAAATGAACAAGTTGCCCTTATTTCTGAGCTTTCTGCTGGAATCATACATAATATAAATAATCATATTGCTTATATATCTGGATCCTCTTATTTATTAAAAAAACACCTCGAAGAAGAATTAATTAACAATCCAGAAGATGAAGCAATGAGAAGTTCATTAAAGTATGCGGATAAAATTCAATCTCATTCAGAAATGATATCTAAAATTATTAAAAGCATAAAAATGCTTGCATATCCTAATAACTTGCAATTAAAAAATGAAAAATATAAACTTTTACCAATTTTAGAAAATACTAAATTTTTAATGGAAGACACATTAAAAATAAATGATATCAGATTAAATATCAATTGCGATGAAAATATAGAAGTAATTTCTTCACCTGAGCTATTAATACAGGTATTTATTAATTTAATAAAAAACTCTTATGAATCTATTATATCAAAAAATTTGAGCGAAAGATGGATAAATATTGAGAGTAAAATTAATAATAATAAATTAGAAATATCAATAACAGATAGTGGTAAAGGGATTGATAAAGAAATAATACCTAGACTTATGCAACCATACTATACTACAAAATATAGAGAAAAAGGAATTGGACTGGGATTAAGTATTTCTAAAAGATTAGTAGAATTTCATAATGGCTCCATTCGTTTTGATGAAACATCAGAAAATACAAAGTTTGTTATTTCATTCAATGCAGAATGATTATTATAAACTTCATTTTTCCAATACCAATATCCAATAACGAGAGATTTTAAACGCTGAATCCATTGATAAACAATTTCAATTTCTTCTTTATTTGAATAATTTTTTAGTTCATATTCATATTCATTTATTTTTTCAATTTCTTTGTTATGAGAAATTATTAAATAATTTAGGTTTTCACTAATACTTAAATTAATATTCTCTTCTTTTAATAAGTAAAATATAGAATTTATCAAAATATTTATTTTATTTATTGAAGATCTCATTTTACAATATAAATCTAAGTTTTTAAAGTTTTCAGATAATTCATTATCTAAAAGCAACTCAACAAAATCAATGAAAGGATCAAAACTTGAAATAAAATTTTTACTTAAAATTGAGTTATTTTCTAAATTATTTAAGATCTCTAATTTATTTAAACTTTCTTTATTTAATATATAATTATAATTTTTTATATTTAATTTAAAATTTTGAAACCAATTTAAACTTGAATATTTTTTTAAATCCATAATAAATTGATTAAATTTATCAACTAAACTATTTTCTTCATATTCGTTTGAGTTTGTTTCATTTAATATATTTAAAATTTCTATTTGAAAATAAGTATCAAGGTCTTTTAATTTTTCGTTAAAAATAATATAAAAACTAGCAAATTTAGAAAAACATTTTAAATATTTATAAGAACAATTTGGAAATATATATGATGATAATATCCAAGGTGATAAAGCAATTAACTTTTGATTAACATTCTTATCATCATTAAATTTAATATTTTCGACCCATTCTAAGTTCTCATTTGACAAGGCATCCATATAAGAATTTATAGTAAAAGAAAACGGTATTTTAATATTTTCATCTATTTTCTTAAAAAGAGAAGTTGATTTAGTTTTCATTTTATTTCTCTTTATTTTTTTGCCTTTTAATCCTCATCTTTTTCTCTGAGTTTTTCTAACACAGAAAAATCTTCTAAAGTAGTCGTATCTCCTTTAATTACTCCCGTAGTCGCCAATTCTCTTAAAAGCCTTCTCATAATTTTACCACTCCGTGTTTTTGGTAAGGCTTCCGTAAAGCGAATATCATCAGGTCTAGCTAAAGTTCCAATTTCTTTTACAATAAACTTTGAAATATCTTCTTTCAAATGAGAATTTACTTTTTCTGATTTTTTTAAAGTAATAAAAGCAACAATTCCTTGTCCTTTAATGGGATCGGGTCTTCCTACTACCGCGCATTCCGCAATACTAGGATGGTGAACAGCAGCACTTTCTATTTCCATTGTACCAAGTCGATGTCCACTTACATTAATGACATCATCAACTCTTCCCATTATCCAAAAATAACCTTCTTTATCTTGATGAGCCCCATCTCCAGTAAAGTAATGGCCTTCAATTTCTTTCCAATATGTTTTTTTATAACGATCATGATCACCATATATGGTTCTAGCCATATATGGCCAAGGATTTTTTATGCATAAATAACCGCCCTCGTTCCCTTTTGCTTTTGTACCATCTTTTTTTAAGATAACAGGCTCTATTCCAAAAAAAGGATTTGTTGCGCTACCAGGTTTTGTTGCCATTATTCCAGGAAAAGGAGCTATCATGGCTGCTCCTGTTTCTGTTTGCCACCAAGTATCTACGATAGGACACTTTTTCTTACCAATGACTTCATTATACCAAATCCAGGCTTCAGGATTTATAGGCTCACCAACCGTTCCAAGTAGTCTTAAACTAGATAAATCATGTTTTAATGGGTATTCATTTCCAAGTCGTATAAAGGAACGAATAGCCGTTGGCGCTGTATATAACGTTGTTACTTTATGATCTGATATCATTTTCCAAAATCTATCTGGCTCTGGAAAAGTAGGAGCTCCTTCATACATGAATACGGTTGCTCCATTGCTCAGAGGCCCATAAACAACGTAACTATGTCCTGTTATCCATCCCACATCTGCAGTACACCAATAAATATCTGTTTCTTTAATATCAAATAAATATTTTGTTGTTACGGTAGCTCCTAATAAATAACCCGCTGTTGTATGAAGTAATCCTTTTGGTTTGCCTGTTGTTCCGCTTGTATATAAAATAAATAAAGGATGCTCAGATGACAAAGGAATTGCTTCACATACTTTTGCTTGTTTAGCAGAATACTCATGCCACCATAAATCTCGTCCTGTTTTCATATTTACTTTTTCAGAAGTTCTTTTAACAACAATTACATTTTTTATTGTGGAGGTTTCTAAAAGCGCTTCATCAGCCATTTCTTTCATTTTAACTACACTGCCTTTGCGAAATCCTCCATCAGCTGTAAATAAAATTTTACAACCTGAGTCTTGAATTCGATCTCTTAATGAATTGCTACTAAATCCACCAAATACAACAGTGTGAACAACACCAATTCTTGTACAAGCTAGCATTGCTATCATTGCTTCAGGAATTAAAGGCATATATATAGCCGCTTTATCTCCAGCTACTAATCCCAAACTTTTTAACATATTTGCACATATCATGACTTCCGAATAAAGCTGCTGATAAGTATATGTCTTAACGTCTCCTGGTTCTCCTTCCCAAATAAGTGCTGCTTTATTTTTTCTATCCGAATTTACATGTCTATCTAAACAATTATAAGAAATATTTAAAGTAGCACCAATAAACCATTCCGCTTTATAATCTTTCCATTTAAATACGCTTCGCCATTTTTTAAAAAAAACAAGATGAGTTGCAGCCATTTTTTCCCAGAATTTTTTTGGATCTTTAATTGAACTATTATACATTCTTTTATATGTATTATAATCTTTTAAAATATAATTTTCTGAAAATTTTTTATTTGGTAAAAATTTTCTATTTTCTTTTAATAAAGAATCAATTGAAACTTCTGCTAACTCATTATTTGCCATTATGCACCCCGACTTACGGTATTCCAAAATAGTTTTAATTTTTCTAAAGCACTTTCAAATTCTTTTTCAGATACAGACAATACAAAACGTGAATAATCTTGAATACCAGTCCATTCAGAACTATTAATTAAGAGTCCCGTTTTATAAAATAAAACCTCATGAATATTTTTACCATCAATAACTACATTAATTTCTTCATTATTTTTTTTGATTGTGATTTTCTTACCAATTAATTTTGTGGGCTTGGCTATAATAAATAAACCACCTTTAGAATCTAAAGGTTCCCAACCACAAATTGATAAAATATGACTTAATTTTTCAAAACGTTCTTGAAGAAATTCTTTTTGCTCGTTGTAATGATTTATCACATCATTATTTTGAGAATTTATTACTGAATAGATTTTTCTAGCTGCATATCGCATTGTATTTGGAATATAGTTATTAATTCCTCTTTCCATTGCGCTTTGTAATTGTTGATTTTCTGAATAGCCAAAACCAATTCTTAGACCACCTGAGGAAAGCTCTTTAGATAAACCTCCAAGTAATATAAATTTTAACTTTGAAGAATAGTTTTTTATAATTGATGAAATATCATATGTTTCATCAGATTTATGAAACTCTAGTTCAGAAAAAATAGTATCTAAAATTAAAACAGCATCATGTTTTTCAGCAACTTTAAAAATATCAATAAATTCTTGTTTTGAATATTTTGCTCCTGTCGGATTAACAATAGGCAAGTTTAAATAAATCCATACTTTTTTCTTTTGTTTTGATAAAATATCATTTAATTTTGTTGCTTGAATTTTAAATTGCTGATCAATAGTTGTTTTAAGTGATAAAACTTCAGAGCCAAAGAAAAGAGCTGTTGCTTCAAAATATCCATAATTTCCAGAAGGAATTAAGATAGGATTTTTATTTAATGAACAATATTCTGAAATTCCTGCAAATAAAGAAGAAACACCATTTGCTAAAAATATATCTTTATTTTGAATTGATTTAAATCCAAATCGTTTACTTAATGTATGAGCAATTTCACTTTCAGGATTATTTTCAGAATTTGAAATATTTTGTCTAACAAAACTTTCAAAAATAGCTGCTTTTACAAAATTTGGACTTGGAAAAGTATTTTCTCCATAATCTAATCTTACAACATTACTATCTATTACATGGTGAGAATTTTTTATTGCTGGGTGTTCAAATGCCTTTGCACAGTCTTTTGATAGCCCAGTAAATTTATTTAAAAAGCTAGAATCTTCTGTTATAGGTAATCTTAAAGATTGTGATGAACTTCTTTTATTATTTTTTACATGAAAACTTAATAAATCAAATAAAATAGTATTATAAAATTCTTGAAGAACCACTGAAGTTCTACTATATGTAAGTTCTGCGGCATTACATATTGCACTTAAAAAAGAATCATTTTCACTCAATAAAAAAGTAACTTCAACATCTGAGTACAATCTATTATGAATAAAACTACATATTAAACTTACATGCCTTGGTAATTGCTGGTCAGATAAATATTCAAAAATACCATTGCCTTTGGGATAACTTGAAAGATCAAAACCATTGCTAAAATCTATAATTAATCTTGTGCCATATTTTTCAGTTGTATCTATAAGTCTTTTAATTGAATCTTGGCCTTTAATCTCAAAATCACTCAAAGAGCACAATACAAATTCTGGAGATATTGTCGAAACAAGTTTACAAACCAATTCACATTGTTTTGGAGATTCAATCACAAATATATTATCATTATTTTGGGAAATATCTGCTTGTAACCATTCTGCAGGAAGGTCTTTACACAATTCTTTATCAACAATAGCTTTATGAATATCATAAATTGAAAAAATATTTTTTATAACTGCAACTCTTGATGGAGCAATCAAAACACTTTTTGCTGTTATTGGAACTCTCCAATACGTTCTAAAATATTCAGCAATATTTCTTCTAAATGAATTTTCTCCTCTAATATCTTCATAATCAAAAGCAGAAAAAGAATTTAATTTTTCTGATAATCGTGATAAAAAAGACAGCTTTTCTTCTACTAAAGATCTATCATTAAAAGTAAGATCAAGACCACTTCGAGCATCAGAATATTCATCTTTTTTTAATAGACGTAAAACTTTTTTCATTTTAAGACTATCACGCATTTCAGCATCTAAAACTTGTAAGGAATGAAAAATTCTTCCGCCATTTTGTGCATATGCATAAGCTGTACGTGCAGAAATAGAATCCGAGGAATTGGCACCCATATAAAATTCAAAACGATAAGCAGAATTTCTTTCAATTTCAACTAAAGGTTTTATTTCTGTATCAAAAGCCTGTTCTATTTTTGTTTGCCAAACAGTTGTTACTTTAAAACCACGCCTTGTTAATAATCTATCTAAAACAGCTTTACCTGGTCTTCCTCCTAAATTTAATATTATTTTTCCTGACGATTTCATAACTTCAATTGATTCTTCAACAGCACGAGCAATTAAACCCAAACCAAACTGGTCTTCAATGTAACCTTGTTTAGAACAGTAGTTACTTAATGCATATAAGGATTCATCTGTAACTGATTCAGGTAATATGTTTGGAATTAAACTAGAGTCAGGTGCTAAAACTTGAGGAATACAACCTATTACTTTATCTAATTTTATTTGATTCGTAATACAATATTCTAAAAGATCGGAATGATGAAATTGAACTCTTTCTAATATTGACTTACCTTCTGAATCTATATAAGCCTGTCCTGAATTATCAAGAGCATTTAAAAATAAGTTAATACGTGCACAAATAATTGCTTTCGGATTTATGTCGAGACCATATATTTGCTGAGGAGCTCCTCTTTTTGCTAATGCAATACTTATCCATCCATTTCCACAACCAAGTTCTGCAAGAACACGATGATGAAATTCGGAAGAAGGGTATCTTGCCAATCCTTCAAAAAAAGTAAATGACCAATCTTCAGGAGTGAAAATACTTGGCAATTGCAAAAGTAACAACGTATTTGGACTTGATTCATCTCCATCAGTAATTAATTTATCAATCGAAAAATGATATTTAAGAACAGCATCATGTCCAGATTCTAAATTTAAAAAATGTTGGTAAAGTTCCGTTAAAGCACAACGAGCCTTGACTCTTGTTGAAGGATCTTCTAAATATTTTAAAATTTCTTTTAAATTTTCGAATGTTTGATTAGTAGATTTTTTACAGCTACTGAGGAATGCATTTAAATCAAAATTCCATGCATTTTTTTTACCCTCTTTTTCAGATTTCATAAACTTTTCCTGTTAACTTTTTCTTCTAAATGTTTACCAATAATGGTTGCTAAAAAAACAGGTGGAAATAGAACAATTATCATAGGCAAAATAGCTCCACCTGCTATAAAATAAAATAACCGCCTTGTCATTGATGTTTCAATTGTAGGGCTTGAAAAACCTACTGGTAAATATTTATCTATTTTAATAAATAAAGACTGAACAATAGCTCCACTTAATACCCAATAAAATACAATTGCAAAGGAATAAAGTTCTAAAGGAAGATTAAGTTGCATTAAAGAATCAATTGAAAAAAGCATACTCAATAATAACCTCCATGTTAAGCCCGAATATACATTTATATTGTTATGCCATAGAGTAGCAATATTATCAAATTATCGCAACTAAACTGAATAAGGTAAGTTTTAAAATTTTTATTAAATATGAAATCAAAATTGTGACTAATAAAAAATATCTGTATAACTTTAATTTGGTAAAGCCTTACTAAAGGAATTTGGTAAAACGAATACTTTTAGTTTTTGAATTTAATCAATGAGGATATTATGAAAATATTGAGAGTCCCAAATTATTTATCTTTAACTATCATGATAAGTTCTTTACATTTAAATATATTTGCACAAAGTGATGGAAGACCTGAATATAAATCTCAAAAAGATTATTCCGAAGGAATTAGTCCTTTTTTAAATGCCCAAGCACGATCACTTTCCGCTCAAAGATTAACACCCTCTTCATATCCAGATGAAGCTGAAATTTTTTGCGGTTATGAGCAATGCGTTTTTGGATTAACAAGAGGACTTGTTATCGGAGGTGACGTATTTGGAATGGCTTATTCTCCACTTAGACAGTATTTTGATCCTAATTGGGTTGGTGGAAATATTTATATCATAGATGCCTTCGGTGGTTTTCAAATTCTTAGAGATGTTGATAATAAAATTTATATGAATGCACAAATTGGATATAGAAGAATTAATTACGATTATAATGGAATTAATTTAAATAGCCAAGGAATAACAACAAAAGTAAATTACTCACAAGTAATTACTCCCATTTATACACAAGGAATTTCATTTTCTGGTTTTTTTGCAGGAAATGCAACAACAAATGATCAACAAGATATAAGTAAAGATGCTCAAAATCACGGTAATTTTTCTAATTACGCTAGTTACTTTTACAGAGTTTCACAAAAATATCCTACCTATCAAGTTTCCTTACCAGCTAATATTGAATTTGCAAATTGGTCTGCACAGCAAACAGGCTTAAGTTCCCCAATTAGAACCTATGCACATTTAGAACCATTTTATATCCAAAATAATTTAAATTTTAATTATAATAATGTCTCTTTACAAAAAACGGAACAAAATTTTGGTATAAGGATTGCCGCAACGGGATCATATGAATCTTCTGAAGGTACAAAAACAGGAAGATTTAGTTTACTTAGTAGTATTGGGTTTGATTTTGCAACAAGCACAATATCTACGACACAATCAGGTAACGCGGATGTTGATATTCCTGCGAGAAGATGGCTGTCACCTTATATCAATCTTGCTGGTAGCTGGCAATTTTAATAAGAAACGTCCAAATGCTTGAAAGAATATTAGCAATATGACAACCTTGTATATTACGACATTGCGCAAATCTAAGGAAAACCGCTTTCGGAAAACCAACTTATGCAAAGGTTGTTTTTTAGGCTAAAGTGTACAAGAAAGGGTACCATATATGACAATTTCTAATCTCTCCATTCATAACTCATTTGAAGGTAAAACAATTTTAATTATTGGAGGGAGTGGATTTATTAGCAAGGTCTGGATCTCTATGCTACTAGAATATATTCCTAAAATAAAAAAAGTTTATGTTCTTATTCGTCCAGATAAAGGTAAAAATGCTTTTACCCGCTTTGATGAAATATATTCTAACTCTCCTGTTTTTAAAAACTTGCATCAAATTTATGGAAACAGTCTTTCTAAAGTTAAAAAACTTGAAGTTGTTTCTGGAAATATCTGCTCCGAATATCTTGGCTTAAATAAACAAATTGAAGAAAAATTATGCAATGAACTTGATCTTGTTGTTAACTTTGCCGCTGATTTAAGATTTATTGCCCCTTTAGATCAAATGCTAAAAACGAATTCTGAAAGCACATTAAAAATTGCTGACTTTATATTATCTACAAAACATGCAAAACTTTTACATATATCTACTTGTTATGTAGCAGGAATGGCAGATGGTATTGTGTCTGAGCAAATATTAAAAGACGTTTCTCCTAACGGAACAAAATTTTCCGCAGAAGATGAATTAAAAGGCGGTTTACAAGAATCACTTGGAGCACGCTCACGCAATGCAAATGATAGAGAACTCATCAAAATAGGTGCTATCCGTGCTGAAAGATTAGGTTGGCCAAATACATATACTTATTCAAAAGCCCTAGGAGAATCTTTATTATCTAAAAAACTTCCTGAAAATAGATTATGTATATTTAGACCAAGCATAGTAGAATCTGCTGAAAAATATCCTTTTCCTGGTTGGAATGAAGATTTTAATGGAACAGCCCCTTTTATACAAATGCTAAGCTCAAGATATAGACTACTTGTTGCAAAACCAAATCATAATTTAGATATAATACCTGTAGATTATGTTGCAAAAGGATTAACTATTGCTGCATCTGCATTATTAATAAATAAACATGCGCAAGTTTACCAAAGTTCAACTTCCTCTGTAAATCCACTTTCCGTCGAACATGCATCTTATTTTGTTTTTAATTTCTTTAAAAAAGATGCTCAAAAATCATTAAGTCACATGTTACTTCCTAATCCAAGACCAAAATTCATTACACCAAAGCATATTTTATCAGGCTCTAGTATTACAAAATATGAAAAGTCAGTATCCTTTGTTTTTGATTTAATTAAACTTGATAAAAATTCTGCAAGATTAATATCTAAAATGGGGATTGAAAAAGTAATTACTACAATTAAAAGAAAAGCAAGAACAATTGATACAATTATGAAAGTATATAAACCATTTATCTATGATTATAATTATACTTTTAAGTCTGATAATTTACTAAATCATAAAGTTGTAGAAGAAGAATTTTCATACACACCTACTGATATTAAATGGGATAAGTATTGGAATGAAATTCATATTCCAGGATTAAAACAATGGTGCTTACCGCAATTAAAGGCATTAACAAGTGGTAAAAAAAATGCCCCATAAAATAACTAAATTGTTAAGAGTTTTTTTGTAATTTCCATTGTTTCCATGTTCCTTTATAGCCATTATTGTAATCTTTAGAAAATTTGTAAAATTCTTTTAAAAATTCGAGTCTATTTAAAGATAGGCTTGAATTTCTGGATCTTTTAACATCTAATAAGTTATAATTTGGCTTAACATCAGATTGTCTCTGAATAATATCATTGAACGAAACTAAATGTGCATTAAATAACATATCAAACATAGCAAGAAATGTTGTTGTACGACCCTTTCCTCCCCTGCAATGAAAATGAAGCCAAGTATCTTCTTTTAAAGTTTTAACAAATGATAAAAATTCATCTACATCTTCATCTGATGGCATGGAATGATCTGTAACTGTCAAACGAAAATAACCAATTTGATTTTTACTGGCCAATTCATCTTCTCGAGATATTTCATTGATTTCCAACTTAATTAAATCATTAAAATTAAAGTTTTCGTTTTTATAGTTTTTAGAAGTAGGAATGGCAATATAATCTTGAAACAAAAGCTCATTCAATCTAACAGATTCATCTATCAAAATATTATTTTTAGATTTACCAATATTCGCCCAATTAAAAGGAGCCGTCCATGTCACAGGATTTCCATTAATAAAACCATGAGACTCTTGTCTTAAATCAACTAATATAAGATTTTTAGACGTATTTTGAATAATCCAGTTTAATTGATTTTCTGAAAACTGAGCACTTCCAGATGCTTTTAATTTATTTAAACCTTTTATATTATTTTTAGATACTTTTTCAATCATTTGCATTGTTCTAAAATTCTTTAATTCACCTTTTTCATTAATGCTATCTATAACTAAAGTTGGTTCTTTATTATTTTGGTTTGTATAACCAGGTAAATGAATTGCACTTGATAATTTACAAATGTTTTCTTTTTTTCCATTATTTAAATTCACAAAATAAAGTATTTTATTTTTATAAAAATTATATACTTTTCTATCTGTATATTTATCTAATTTTTTATAATTTCTAAAATAATCAGCCCAATAAAACTCCCCATAATTACCAAAAGTTGATAATGAAGAATCAAAACAAAATTTAGATTTATCGTCTTCAATATAGGCTACAAGCGATCTATATGGATCGTTTGTTAATTCTAAAAATTTAGTTGGTAATTTATTTGAAGACTTAATAATTCCTTTATCTTTTAAATAAACATTATTATTTGCAATCATTGTATTCCAAAAAACATTCTTATCTAATTTAGGATCATCTAACATAAAATTATTTTCAACTTTTACAAGAATAGTAAAGTTTATTGATTTCTCATTTGCTATTCTTTCGACTAATTTCACTCTATGATGGCCGTCTGTAAGAAAAAATCCAGACTCAGCCTTTGGACCAATCACAACATTCAAAGGCTTAGAGCACAAAAGCTCCTGCAATGAACTCGTGTTATTTCGAAATTTTTCGCTTAATTTTATTACATAATCTTGCCCATAATTAAATTGAGTTGGCTTTAGATCTAGCAAATTAAGCGAACATATTTGATTTTCAGGAGTATTATTGCTGCATTTTGGGTAATTGATTTCAGTTTTAGTTGTTGGGTTGATACATTTGCTTTGAATATAATATGAAAAAATCTCTTTATCAGAGACACTTGACTTACAACTTACAAATATTATTACAATAACAAAAAAAACACAATTTTTAAAGTATTTCTTTAAATATTTAAACATTTACATTTACCTCTTACAGCCAAACACCAAGTATTTAATATATACCAAAAACATAATAAATAAACAATGAATTCATAATTTTTGTAAATAAAAAAATAAAATAATAACAACAAGTATTAATTTTTTTGGATATCAAATTGATACTTATAAAAATTTTTGGATCAATAAAGCTAAATTAAATTTTCAATTTCTAGTATTTACTCATTTTAACGATTCAAATATCATAAATGATACGAAAAAGAGGGAGGGTCTTAAAAATATGCTTGATCAAGAGAATGCAAAAATAACTTCAGAAGTCATTGGTATAAAAGAAAAGAAAAAAAATAAAAGTTCCATATTCGTAAATTATACCAACCAACGACTTCTTTTTCAAAGAACGTTTAGTTTTCTAGTTTTAATACCGTTTTGTTATACAATTATTTTTATATTTAAGTTTATTATGGGCTATAAAATAGAAAATATTAAAAGCATTCGCAATCAATTTAAATCGATTCTTAAAAATAAAAAACCATTAGTTATTTGTGCAAATCATCTTACATTTATTGATTCATGTTTAATTATTTGGGCATTAGCACCAAATTATTGGTATCAATTTAATTATAAATATTTTTCTTGGAACTTACCTGCAGGAGATTTTTTTGGTAAAAAATGGTATTATAGAGTCATTGCTTTTTTAGCTAAATGTATTTTCATACACAGAGATGCTTCTGCAAGTCATCATAATGAAATTTTAAACATATGTAAAAATCTCTTACTAAAAGGAGAAATCATAACTATTTTTCCAGAAGGAAAAAGAAGTCGGACAGGAAGATTTGAGGAAACTCAAATGACTTATGGAGTTGGAAAAATCATTCAAAATATTCCTAATTGCAGGGTTCTTTGTATTTATGTTAGAGGCGATAAACAAGAAACCTATTCCAACTATCCACTTAAAAATTCATCCTTTTATATTTCCATGAATCTTGTTACTCCTAAAACTGAATTATCTGGGCGCGAAGGATGCTCTGAGATTGTTCATCAAATTGCAAGTGTTATTAAAACTCAAGAAAATGATTATTTTTTTGAAAGAAAAGCTGGAGTAATTGAAAGACATGAAAATATCGGAAATAATCAAATCGAAACCAAAAATAATTGAAACCGAGAAAAAACCAATTGCCTTAGTTACGGGAGCATCAAGTGGAATTGGTTATTCCTTTACTTGTCTTTTAGCAAGTAAAGGTTATGACGTGATCGCAATAGCAAGAGACCATCAACGTCTTTATGAATTAGAAAATAAATTATTAACTAAATTTAATGCAAAAATTTATGTTCTTCCTTTAGATTTATCAATAAATAATTCGGTTGATAAAATAGCTGAATTTTTAAAAAAAGAAAATTTAATGGTTGATGTTTTAATTAATAATGCTGGATTTGGAGTTCACGGAGCTTTTCACGAAACAGAACTTCAAAAAGAATTAAATATGGTAAATTTACAAATACAATCTACCCTTTCTTTAACAAAGTTAGTTTTACCATATATGCAAGAAAGACGCTCTGGTTTTATACTAAATGTAGGTTCAGTGTATTCATTTAGCCCAGTACCATTCCAATCCGTTTATGGCGGATGTAAATCATTTTTACTTTCATTTGGAACATCTCTAGCTCATGAAAATAAAAAGTACAAAATTAACGTAACAACTCTTTGCCCTGGCATTACACAAACAGAATTTAGAATTCGCTCTAATATAGGTAAAAATATAAATTCAATTAAGCATAAAAAAACCTCTGGCATGAGTGCAGATCTTGTAGCTGAACAAGGCTATAAAGCGCTCATGAGAGGTGATTTAATATGTATTCCTGGATTAACTAATCGTATTTTCGTTCAAATTGCGACTCACTTGCCCACTTCTCTTTTTAGCTCTGCTCTTACTTTGGTGAACAGCTTCAGGGGCGTCAATTCCAAAAACTCCTAATCTCATTTCTTCTTCAACTGGTAATACTTTTCCAGGATTACAAATATTTTTAGGATCTAAAACATCTTTTACTGCCTTTAATGCTTTTAATCCTGTAGCTGAAACTTCTGTTTCCATCCATGGAGAGTGTTCATAACCAACCGCATGATGATGCGTTAATGTTGCTCCATTCTTTAGAAAAGTATCTGTGATTAGTTTTTTGTAACCATAATACTGTTCCATTTCTTTATTAGGATTTTGTTTTGTTGCATAAGTAAAATATAAACAAGCTCCTGTATGATATGTATGAGATATATGGCATCCAATATAACCCGTTCCTGTTCCGTTATCTTCTTCAGCAAAACGTTTTTTCATTTCTTCAATTGTTTTATGATAAACGTTCAATAGTTTTGACCATACAGCAGCTGTTTCAGCAACATCAACCATAACTGCATAATCCATCATATAATCACGCAAGTAGGGAATATTAAATTTATCTTTTGACCATGTTTTACCAACACTTTTCCCTAATGAAAAGGCTCTATGTTTCTTTAATATTTTAACAGCTTCCTGACTAATAACTTGAGTATTTTTTAAATCACCTTCAAAACCAACAATCATGATACAAGGCTTTTGATACCCTGTAGCTAATAGAAATTTTTTTACTTGCTTTTGAATGAGTGCTTCAAATCCTTTTTTAGGAGATTTCATATTAAAAGCCAATTGAGATTCAAATTCATCTTGTAAACGAATCATGCTTGGAATCCAATTTTTATCAATGCACTCTTTAATTGCTTCCACCCCTTTTTCAAAAGAAGGAAACAAAAAGCCACGATAATCTTTAACTTCAGGTGATTTATGAATTCTCATTGTTGCTTCAGTAATAACACCAAGTATTCCTTCCGAGCCAACAATAAATCGATTTAAATCGGGACCTGCACTTGAAGCTGGTGTTGTTCTTGTAATAACGGTTCCAGTAGGTGTTACCATTTTTAAAGAAACAAGCATGTCTTCTATTTTTCCGTAAGCATCGGATTGCATACCTGCAGAACGTGTTGCAAGCCAACCCCCCAAAGTAGAAAATTCAAATGAATCTGGATAATGTCCTAAAGACCAACCTTTTTCACATAATTGACTTTCTAAAATAGGACCTAATGCGCCAGCTTGAATTATGGCAGTCTGAGACTGTGTATCAATTGAAATTACTTTGTCCATTTGCTTCATGTCTAAAGAAACAATACAACGCATTCCTTTTGCAGTCATAGTTTGATCACGAGGATCGACTCCACCAACAATATTTGTCCCTCCACCAAATGGAATGACGCACACATTATGAGCTTGAGCAGATTTCATAATAAATTCGACATCGTCATGAGTATGGGGATAAATAATGATATCTGGAGCTTTTTTTATAATACCTTTACGAGCATAAAAAAGATCTGCATAAGATTTTCCATATGCGTGCTCTAATCTTTCGTCGTCTGAAGTATAAATTTGATTTGCTTCTAGTTTACTTGTTATTTCAGATAAAAATTCTTGATTTATATTTGCTTCAGGAAGGATCACTTGCTCTCTTGAAACAGGCTCAGATATTTTATTTTTATCTTGTAACGCTAAAATGTTGCATACCCAAGACCATAAATTTGGTTTATCTTCCATTGGAAATGTTTTTTGAGGATCACCCCAACCCCACCACTTCATCATAAAATGTATCTCCATTTATTTATAGATTCAGACTAATAAAGTTGACTGTAAAAAATCGCAAATTAATCAAAAAAAGTCAACCGAGTATATTAAATTGTATTTATTGTGCAGGCATTAATTCAATTTCTTGAATTTTTTTAATTGCTTTTTGATTATTAGGATCTAATGTAAGAATATATTCACATAATTTTTTTGATTTTTCAAATTCTTTCATTTCAAAAAAACAAAGTGCTTTATTAAATAAAACTTTTGTATCAGATGGGTATGCTTTTATTGCTGAATTATAATAGCGAAGAGCTTCTTCATATTTATTTAAATCTTTTAAGCAAATACCCATTAAATTTATCAAACTTCGATTATTAGGATCTTGAATTAAAGCTTTTTCAAAATACAATGAAGCTTTTTCTAACTTTTTTTGATAAAATAATGTTCTGCCATATTGCTCGTATATATTTGTATAAACAACACCACCAGAAGTTGCTGTTTCCAAAAAACCTTCTGCTTCTTTAAATCTTTGTTGCTCAATTAGTAAATTTGTTATTTTTTCATACCTTAATGGATTATTTGGACTTAAAGAAACAGCCTGTTTAAAAAACTTTATTGCTTCTTCTATTTTATTCATCGCCATATATATTCGACCCATTTCATCAAAAGATTGAACATATAATCCATTTTTTTCGATCGCTTGTTTACATAAATTTTCTGCTTTTACATAATTTTTTAATGCGCGATAACATGTTGCCAATCCTATTCTTGCACGACAAGAATTAGGAGATTTTCTTAAAAGCCCTTCATATTTTATTAAGGCAATACTTATTTCCCCTTTTTTTAAATATGATTTTGCCTCTTGAAAATAGGATTCAATATTATTTGGATCATTATAATTATACATACAACTTGGAATTTTTTGAGCCAAAGACTGAAATGAAAACGGTTTTTTTAAAAATCCATCAATTTCGTATTCTGCTAATAAAGCAATATCTTCTCTTGTAGCATTGCTACTTATCATTAAAAATGCAGTACGATTTATATCACTCGCATCACGAATTTCTTTTAATAATTCTATTCCATTAATAACCGGCATTTCTAGTTCACAAATAACAAAATTAATACTTTTAGTTCTTAAATTTTCTAATGCAATCATTGAAGATGGAGCTTGACTCACAAATTTAAAACCAAGTGATTTTAACCCTGCAGCCATTACGTTACGAAAAGAATCACTTTCATCTATTATAAGAAATGATAAATCGTCAGGAAGCTCAAGTACTAGAGACATAATTAAAAATCTCCTACTTTTTAATAATCATTTTCATTTATTTTTTTAAAACTATTTACAATGATTTTAATATAATTATCAATACTTTCTGTGTTTTTATAAAAAACCGAACCAATTATTAATGTTTCTAGATCAATTCTTTTGCAGATTGAATTTATAATAATTTTATCATTTATTTCAATATCAAATAATTTTGGATCAATAATTAATAAAAAATTATCATCAACATCAATTTTAAATTTTCCACTTTCCAAACGAACAGAAAAACCATTTAACGAAACATCAAGTAAAGTGCATTCACAAGTTCCTATATTCCCTTTTTTTTGGATAATAACAGGAATACTACTTTTATATCTCTCAAATTGACGTTTTTCATCATTATTATCAGATAAGCTCATAAAATCTCCAATAAGGAAAATTTATTTGTTCAAACTTTATTTTGAAATCATAATATCATTATCATACGAAAAAAAGGAGAGCAGTGTAAGCTCTCCTTTTTATTTTTATAACAAAATTTATTTGTTACCTTTGGAATTATTCTCCGTCTTTTAATTTTTCAACTTTGTTGAACTCTAACTCAACAGGTGTTGCACGACCAAAAACAGAAATAAGTAAACGAAGTTTCATTTTATCAGCTTTAACTTCATCAATATCACCAACAAAGTTTGTAAACGGACCTTCAATCACTTTTACTTTTTCACCCTTTTCAAAGGCTGTAAGTGGTTTAGAAGGTGCTGCTTTTGTTGCTTCTGCTGCACGATTGAAAATACGACTAATTTCTTCATCTGGCACTGGTTTAGGATCTTGATTTGCAGCTGAACCAATAAAAGAAGAGATTTTTGGAGTATCTTTTACACAACCAAATGTTGCTTTATGATTTGGATCCATTTGCACAAACAAATATCCAGGCATCATTTTTTGCTCTACCTTTTTCTTTTTTCCACCTTCATCAATTTTTTCAACCGTCATTGTTGGAATTAAAATTTGGCCAAAATGATCTGTCATTTTTAGCTTTTTAATGCGTTCTTCAAGAGTTGCTTTTGCCTTTTTTTCCATTCCGGATTGAGTTAAAACAGCATACCATTTGAATCTTTCATGTGTAAAAGAAGTTGGTTTTACTGAAGTTTCATGTTCACTTACTTTTGGATCTACCATAAAATTATGTTCCTTGATTTTGATAATAATTTTAAATTAAGCTGCTGTGCTCATAATTAGATTAATCACTTTTAAAAATACCATATCTGCAAAAAACAAAACGATGGAAGAAACAATTACAAGTGCAATAACTATGGCTGTTGTTTTTTGAGCTTCTTTAAATGTAGGCCATGCCACTCGAGATAGCTCATCTCCAACATCTACAATGAATTCTTTGAGTTTACTATGTATTATTAAACCAGCTGTAAGTGCTAAAGTAAGAACCGTAGCTATCACAATACTTACAATATGAAAGTTGCTATTTTGGATACTAAAAACGCTGGATACATCTTGAGGAAAATAATTTTTCCCTAAAAATCCCCACAAAGAATAAAATATATACCAAAAATAAGCGGCTATGATTCCATAAAAAAGAGCAGCATAACGATAAGCTATCTGAGAAACTTCATTCATTTGGTTTTTATCTCCTATTGGGCCTATGCCCAAACTTATGTCAAGCGCCCTATAAATGCTAAAGAGCTAACACGGTTCTATTAACATGGGCAAGGCAAAATAAACAAAATGCCCCCTTTCAATTAGGGGCAAATTAAATGAGATTCCTAGGAATAGAAGGAAAACTCAAGTGAGTCCATTGTCGATGGCTCGCATTCGTCTTTTTATGACTTGCCTCGCGAAAACTAAAAAGGGCTGGATGACTATAAGTATTTTCTCTCAAAATCTCAATGTTCTCATGAGGAATCCCAGAAAGAAAACATTCAAGAGCAGCTAATAGCTGCAAATCTGGAAATATTTTACAAGGAATATAAATAGATTGCTGATTTTTTATGAGAAGATCATTAATAACAAGCGAAAGCTCAGGATCCTGATTTAAATTTATTAATTTATTGTATAAATCCTGAAATTGGGACTGGTTAGAGTATTTCGAAAATAAATTATTTCCATGCTTTAAAAGAGCTTCATTTACCTCTTGCCCACATTCATAAGATACACCAAAAATAGCGGGAGCGATGTGTACTTTTAAACCAGTTAATAATTCAGAAGCACTTATGCCAAGCAATTTAGTTTCATTTTTAAGTTTTTCTATTGTATTTTGTAAGATACCAGAAGAATACCCTCGCCAACCTGCGTGACTAATAGCGCCAGCAAAGTACTCTTTATTTTCAAAACTAAAAACAACTGCAAGACAATCGGCTGTGCGTAATCCTAAATGTTGTTTGCCTTGAAAAATAGAAGAAAGATTTGAAAAAGGGGCAACAATAAATTGAGCATCTGCCTCGGGAGAGTTTTCAGACGCTCTTGCAATTATATTGCTATGAAATGCTTTCACCGTAAAAGATTTAGATAATTGTTCATTTAATGAATAAGTAACAGAACTTTTTAAACCATTTAATGGAATAGATTCTTTTTCTAATAAGGAAGAAAAAGGATCAAAATTTAAAGAAAATTTTTCCAAAGAAATACTTTGCAAAAAACTTTTAGGAATAAAAAATGGATATTCCGTTTCATTTAAATGAGACAATAACCTCATAAGAAAAACCTCTTATTTTGAAAGAGCATGAATCATAATTCCAGCAGCAACACTTACATTTAATGAATCTACTGTTCCTTGGCCGCCAGGTATTTGAACAACATAATCACAATTTTTTAACACTTCGTTACGCAGACCTTTTCCTTCGTTCCCCATAACAGCAACCCATGCTCTGTCTTTCGGAACTGTATTTAAAGCGACTGCATTTTCAGCCAAAGCAGCCCCTGCTATCCAAGCGCCGGCTTCTTTTAATTGCTGTAAAGTTCTATTAATATTTACGGCTGGAATCAAAGAAATAGAAAATGCTCCGCCTGCTGAAGTTTTTAATACCAATGAAGAAATATCTGCTTGTCTATCAGTACCGTAAACAACAAATTTTACACCAAAAAAAGCAGCACTACGAATAATAGCACCAAAATTACGTGGATCTTGAATTTGATCCAATACAATTCCAACACAACCATGCTCTGAATTTTCGTTCGCCGCTTTTACATGATTAATTGCTTCTACAATATTTTGAATAGGATACTCAGGAACTTTCAAACAAATACGTTGGTGATTTAATTCTTCGGATGCATCCGCTAAAGGCCATGTTTCTTCTGCGGAATCATGAGGAACAATTTTAATTCCTAAAAGTTTTGCAGATTCAACAGAAGGCTTTAATTGAGAAGGTGCTTTGTGAGATTTATCTACAATGATGTGAAGACCATATTTGGAACTATCAATATCTTTCGATTGTTGATGAAGATTTTCTAAGAATGCTTCAACCGTTCTGCGGCCCCAAATAAAGATTTCTTTTGGCATTCCCTTTTTTGCTCTAAGAGGGGAAGAAAAATCTTTTCTTTCCAATTTTTGCGGTCTTTCATTCATAACGCGATTGCGTTCTGGAGAAGAGGTATAATCTCTTTTTTCAGGACGTGGTGCTCTACTGTCGGTTGAAAATCTATCCGATCTTGGCGATCTTCTATCTGATGAATTTCTGTCAGGACGTGGTGCTCTGCTGTCTGTTGAAAATCTGTCCGATCTAGGAGCTCTGCTGTCAGATGAGTTTCTATCTGATCTAGGCGCTCTGCTGTCAGATGAGTTTCTTTCTGATCTAGGAGCTCTGCTATCGGATGAGTTTTTGTCTGATCTTGGCGCTCTGCTGTCGGATGAGTTTCTATCCGATCTTGAATTTCCCTTTTTATCAAACTTCCCTGTTTTTGAAGATGACTTTGACCTTGAAGGGGAGCCTTCTCTTTTTTTATAAACCATAATAATGTTTCTCTCTTCCTAATAAAAACGTGATATCAAGACACAGAAAATCTATGCCATACAAAACAACAAATTCAAAGCAAACTTTATATCTAGAATTTATGAAATTATTTAAAGTAAATGAAACAAAAATAACTCATTTTTTAAGGATTACTCTACCGATTTCATTCTATGTTTTCCTTGATTTTATGACGGAAAGTTATCTTAAAATTTTTTATTTATCTGAATACAAAAACAGGACATTTATAAGATTTAAATTATTATTCAATAATTATAGGGGTTAACATTTTTTATACTTTCTACTTGCGCTATCTTTAGGCTTATGCTAGCTACAGGGTTCCTGTGATTTGAGAGGATTTTAAACATGAGTAAAAGAACATTTCAACCTAGTAATAAAGTTCGTAAACGCAAGCATGGATTTCGTGCACGCATGGCAACTAAAAATGGCCGCAACGTTATCAAACGTCGCCGTACAAAAGGCCGTACTAAATTAGCTGCTACAGTTTACGTTAAGTAACCAACTGTAATTATAACGAAAAGGCGCATTCTATGCGCCTTTTTTTTTGTAAAAGCCCAAAAATGCAACCATTTAAAAATATGTATAAATATATTCTGGCATTTGGCTCAAATGTTGGAGATAGACAAAAAAACCTACACAAGTCCTTAATATTGCTAAATAAACACATAATGATTACAAAACAATCGACCTGGAAAGAAACAAAACCCCTTTCTCATCCAGAATACGACACAAGCGATCACGAAAATTACGTTAATTTTATCTGCGAAGCTGAAACTCATTATAATCCATTAGAACTATATTGTATTATATCAGAAATAGAAGATGCCATCGGACACCCTAGAGAACGACGCTGGATGCCAAGATCTTTAGATATAGATATTCTATTATGTGCTGAATTTGAAAATAAACCCTTTTCTGAATGCAAGCCTTATCATTACTCAGAAGAACCAAATTTTTTTGTGCCTCACAGAGACTATTTTAATAGATCATTTTGGAGAGACATGGTTGAAGATGAGTTTAAAATTCCGAAAGAACAAATCTTGAAACACTTTAAATTTTATTAATAACAAATACTTCTTAAATTACTTTTCAATTTTTTAATTTCAGATATGTTCATTCTTTGTTATTTTGTTGAGGGAAAAGCTACTATCCCTAAAAAACGGAAAAGGTATGCTATGAGTTTTTTACAGTCAGATAATCGAAAAAAAGTTATATTTCTAGGAACTCCTCAAGTTGCTGCACTGGCATTAAAAATCATTTTACAATACGAACACTTTTTAAAAGTTATTTTGGTTGTAAGCCAACCACCTGCACGTTCAAGTAGAAATGGAAGCGAAACTCCTTCCCCTGTGCACACACTCGCACTTGAAAGAGGAATTCCCGTTTTTACACCTCAATCAGCAAAAAACCCTGAATTTTTATCTGACTTAAAAGAACTAAAGCCTGACTTATGCATTACAGCAGCTTATGGAAATTATTTACCAAAAGAATTTTTAGACATTCCCATTTTTGGAACTTTAAATATTCATCCAAGTCTTTTACCACTCTATAGAGGAGCCGCACCTGTTCAACGCTGTATCGAAAATGGTGATGAAAAAACAGGTGTGTCTATTCTTTTCTCAGTTGCCGCTATGGACGCTGGTCCTATTTTAGCCCAAGAAGAATTTTCTTTAAATGATCAAATAAAATCGCCTGAATTATTAGAAAATTTATTTGAAAAAGGAGCTAAATTACTAGTAAAAGCTCTTCCAAATTATTTTGCAGGACTAAGCAAACCTATTGAACAAGATCATACGCAAGCCACAAAAGCAGATAAAATTAAACCTGAAGAAAGCTATTTAGATTTTTCTAAACCTGCTTCTACACTTCATAATAAGGTTAGAGCTTTTTCAGGTTGGCCAGGAACAAAATCAATCTTTTTATTAAATAATGATAAAATAGAAATTAAAATAATTACAACAAAAGTGTCACAAAATAATCTTGGTTTAAAAATTGGTGATTTGTTATTTACACAAAATACATTAAGTGTATGCTGTGGGGATGATCAACTACTTGATATACTGGAATTGCAACTACCTGGCAAAAAAGCAGTGTCAGCAAAAGATTTTCAAAATGGAGTAAAAGGGAAGCTATTTAAGCTAAATAGCTAAAATCAAAGAAGTCTCTTCATTTGAAGTATTTGTTTTTTGGTGTATGAGAAACGTTAGAGGTTTTAGTTTCTCAGAGGAATAGCGGCGATTTAGCTTGCGAGTAAGTGCTAAATTGACTATTTCGAAAAATCAAAAGGAAAAGAGCAATGGATAGCAAATTGAGTTCCTTAATTAGCAATTTAAAAAATATCAACTCTGAAAAAATTGTTGATACTTTGAAAAAAAATCAAGAAAATCTGAATCCAAAAGCAATGATCGGACTTGCTAAAAAAGCAGTAGATCAAGCTCGTTCTTTCTCTAAAGAAGAAATTCAATTTCTTCTTGGAAAAGTTAATGATGTTGGACATAAAACTAGCACTGAAATTGAAAAAAGCATCTCTAAATTAGTAAACAAACTTCTAGAAGGACAACCTGCAGAAGTTGCAACAAATGAAGTTCGTAACGAAATTATAAGTATACTTGTTGAACATAATAGCGGAAAAAATTTACTACCTATTGTTAAATATGTAAACTCAGTTGTTGTTAGCAATGCCCCAACAAATATAGAATCGTTTAAAAACTTTAGAAAAAATATTGCACAAACATTAATTTCAGACGCAAAAAAAAGAATATCTGATAGAAATATTATAGATGCTCAAGTTGTATCTGAACATCCTGAAAAAAAACATAATAAAAAAGATCGCCACAAAGCGCGTGAGACAAATTAATTTAATAGGTGATTATGGAAGATTCAAAAACAAATTCTCTTCAAAATTCGGATGAATCAAATATTTCCAATAAGTCTGCGTTTGATTTATTAAAATCTAAGGTTGAAGCCATTTTATTTGTAGCTGATACACCTTTAGAAGCCGGAGATATTCGAAACTGGATTGGTGAAGTATCTCTTTCTGATATTCGAATGGCTATAAGAGCATTGGCATTTGAATATGAAGACAGGGCATTTGAAATTTTTGAAAATGGAAATAAATACCAAATCAGAACACGTATCGAACATATTGGTTTAATTAAAAAACAATATGCTGGTAAAGCACGTTCTTTAAGTAAAAATGCTTTAGAAACTTTAGCAATTATTGCATATAGACAGCCTATTACTCGTGCACAAATAAATGCACTTAGACAAGTAGATAGTTCATCTATTGTTCAAACGTTAAAAGAAAAAGAACTCATTTATGCTTCTGGAACAAGAAAAGAAGTTGGTAATCCACTAGAATATAAAACCTCTCAAAAGTTTTTAGAAGTTTTCGGACTTTCAAGTTTAAGTGAATTACCAAGCTTAAGATCATTACAAATGAATATAGATGATCAGAAAAAAGCAGTGCTTGCCCTAAACTCTATTGAAGAGCAACAAGAAGACAATACTAGTGCTTCTGATATTGGATATTCATCACAAGAAGAGTCATAAAAAAAGACATAAATTAAATTCTCGTCTTAACAGAAGTAAAATCTGCTGGTATTATTTCTTGCACGAACATCTCTCGTATTTAATTGAGTTTGATGTGATATGGATTTTGGAGGTAATTTATGAGTTTTTTTAATAGTTTAGGGCGTTTTTTCTCCAGTGTATTTGGTCTTGCTGAAGGAAAAACCCAACGTATGACAGATAAAATGGTAACATCAAATGCAGACGCCATTCGCTCTCAATTCCGAAAAACAAAAGAAGATTGGAGCAAAGATTATCAAGAAATGCGTGAAGCCGTTGCAGAACTTATTCGAATTCGCGAAATGAAATCAGATGAAGTTAAAAAAATTTCAAAAGAAAGCGAAGAACTTCAACAAAAAATGGCCGGAGCTATTGAACTTTACAAAAAAAATCCGGATGAAAGATACAAGTCAGCTTATGCACAACTTGCAGATAAATCCGAAAAAAATGAGCAAAGAGTAAAAGAACTTGAGGCTGAAATAGATGAACAGCAACAAGCAATCGAACGTTACAAGGTTAGATTACTTGAATTACAAACTCAAATTGACTCTTTAAATAAAGAAGAAGCAGAAACTGTTGCCGATATTATTAGTTCCCAAAAAATAAAAGAATTAAACGATCGTCTTTCAGGATTATCAGTTGACTCTTCTTCTAAAAATCTTGAAGCAATTCGCAATGCAAGACAAAAATCAAAAGCTGTTGCTAAACTTTCAACAGAATTAACTGGTGCAGAAAAAACAGATCTTGATAAAGAATTACAAATGGCTGGATCAAGATCCAAACATTTATCTGCATTTGACAATGCAATATCTGATAATAAAGTAGCAATAAAAAATGATCCTTTTGCCTCATTACCAAAAGCAAATTCAAACTCAAATTTATCTAATAAAGACACTGTAGATGCTGAATTAGCAAATTTAAAATCAGGAATAAATTAATGATAAAACTTGTTGATGGCGAAGAATTTTCTATCATAGCAAAAAATAATATTTGCTTTGTTACGTTAAATAGCGCAACAACAAAAAATGCAATAAGTTTAAGAATGTCTTCAATTATGCAAAGTATTACTATTGAAGAAAATGGGAATCCTAGCCTTTTTGAGAAATTTATAAACGAGCAAAACTGTCTTTTAATTGTCGTCAAATCGGATGTAGAGGGTATTTTTTCAAGCGGAGGGAATCTTTCTGAATTAGAAAAAAATGAACCTGAAGCTTGTAAATACTATTCCTCATCTATCAAAGCATTTTGTAAACTCCTTCATTCAACAAATGCCCCTTCTGTTACGTTACTTTCAGGTCCTTCTTTTGGAGGAGGAGTCGAATTCGCCCTTGCGACAGATTACCGATGGGGTATAGGAAAATCTTATGATTTTCATTTTACTCAAACAAAATTTGGAATACCTACTGGCTGGGGCGGAATGTTACGTTTAACCGAACTTTGTCCTCAGCTAAGTCCTCGCAAGGTTTCTTCTATAATTTTAGGTAAATTAAAATTTGATAATTCACAATTATTAAATTTAGGTTTAGTAGATAAAGAATTTAACACTAAAAAAGCTTGTCAAACTGCATTAGATGAATGGGTTCATCATATTTTAGACTGCCCAAAATATCTAATTGAAGAGTTAATGAATAGAAAAAATATTGAAAATCTAACCGATCTAGAAGAATATGACACCCATATTTTTAATAAATATTTTCTAAAAGATGAGCACAAAATAAGAATTCATAAATTTTTATCGAGTAAAAAGAAAAAATGATTCAATTTAAAAAAATCTTTATAGTATTATTTTTATCTCTATTTTTCATGAGCTGTGGTTATAAAGCAGCTCCAGAGCCCTTTTTTGCGACCTCTCCCAGTTATATAGATCAAGAAGTATCTAGAAGAAAAGCGGAAAAAAAATTGACCTCTGAAAATAAAGAAAAAAAGACAGATAAAAAAGAAGATAATAAATAGAAATTTATTTTTTATTTGGTGACACGTAAATTTATAACAATAGATTAAATCTTTTTCCAAGATCTAAACGTCAAATAAACTAAAACAAAAAATGGGATTATTAGACTCAAAAAATCAAAATATTTACTTAACAAACATGTTACTATAACTCCACTCCAAAAATGAGCTTGTACAAATAAATGATGTTTTAAAACATTTTTTTTGGATTTAAATTGTTTTGGATTTATTATTGTTTGAGCTAATTCTGACAAAAGAGATACATAATTTCCTGTCATTGCTGCTGTTGAAATTGCTATAGGATGACCACTTTTAATATTGTAATTTTGAATATAGCTTGAAAACGAAGCAATAGAAACAACAATTAATGCCCATATATTAGCTTCTTTTAAATGTCCTAACTTATACAAAATATGAGCACTTACCATAAATAAAAAATAAAAAATGCACTTTGTAAAAAATGCATGAAAAAGTTCTTTTTGAGGTTGAAGATGCTTTGATTTTGAATATATTTGTTTATAGATTTGATGAGATAGGACAAAAAAAACGAAAACAATAACAATTAATAAATGATAAAGAGATGCAAAACTTACTGCATTTTGAGCAAATCCAACAACTCCATACAATGTATTTACTGTCATAAATCCTACTAAGGAATGAAACAATAAAATAAAACTGATGCAATCAGTACAACCGCCAACAAAACAAAGTAAATATGAAATTTCAGAAGGGAAATCTCCAAAATATAAAAATCTTTTTTTCTCCATATATCATTTTCCAAAAATTATTAAATTTTAAATATTTTCATAAAAAATTATAATTTTTTTATGATTGATATTCTAAAAAAGAATCAAAGAAATTGAAAGCGATTTTTAAATAAGAAAAATTCAAAGGTATTCCTAAAAAAACTTTGAATTTAATTATAAGTAGATATGGAATTATTTTACAGTAGTTTTATCAGAAGATTCAGATTTTGCTGACTTTAGCTGAGCTTTTTTTACTAAAGCTGTTAATCTTTGGTTTGAAAGATTATATTCTATGTTAATATGATCTGGTGAACAAGTATTGTTATCTAATGTAATGAGATCAGCATTTACTCTTCGTAATATAAAGGAACATTTATCTGTTGCTCCTGTTAAAGGATCCTTATTAGATTCATCTTTTGCTGTTAGCTCATACGATTTAAATTTATTAATTTCAGCGGGAGATCCAAAATTAACAACTCCAGAATTTTTTCCCGCATCAAGACTGCCATGCATATAACCGCCATTATCTTTATTTTGAATTTTATAGTATACTGAATTTGGATAATCTAGATTTTTTACTTGGAAAGTATCATTTCCTAAAGCCATAGCTGAAGTAATAGAAAGTAACGAACTAACAGCTAAAATATATTTAAGATTCATAAGATAACTTCTCCTTAAGAGATAAAAAAACAAAAATATTCAACACACTTTTAAGAAAAAAAAATGAAGCTTAATTCTCATAATATATTATGAATAAATAATCAAGTTAACAATTTTTTTGATTTTTATTGAGTTTTTTTAAATAAATATTTAATTTTTTTATTCAAATTGATAAAAAGATTATGATTCTATTTAGAACAGATCTTAACTAAAATTTTAAAAGGGTTAAATATGAATTATTTTACAAAAGAAACATTTACTTTTTTATCTGCATTAAAGAGAAATAATAATAAAGAATGGTTCCACTTGAATAAAGATAAATTTGAAGAATACGTTAGAAATCCATTTTTAAAATTTATTGTCGACTATGAACCCTATTTAAATAAAATAGCACCGCAGCATGAAGCCATTGCAAAAAAATCTGGAGGATCATTATTCCGAATTAATAAAGATATTCGATTTGGAAATAGGGATGAACCCTATAAAACATGGATTTCTGCACAATTTCGCCATAATAAGGGAAAAGATTATACTTCCCCAGGATTTTATTTACATATAGAACCGAATCAATGTTTTTTTGGTGCAGGAATTTGGCATCCAGATACATTAACATGTGGGAAAATCAGAAAATCTATTTTTGATAATCAAGATGATTGGTTAAAAATAAAAAATAAAAAATCATTTAAAGAAAATTTTGAGATGAAAGGAAATTCTTTAAAAAAATTACCAAAAGAATTTTTAGATTGTTCAGAAGTTGAAATTGATTTAATTCGAAAAGACTTTGTAATTGATCATTTATTAACTAAAGAAGAAATTATGAGTCCGGATCTATTAAAAAAAATTATTAAATTAACAGAACTTTCGTCTGATTTTGTATCTTTTTTAACAAATTCAGTAGGACTAAAATTTAAATAAAAAAATAGGCGTATAAAATTATTATATTTAACGCCTATACATTATTTTATTAATCCTTAAATAATCTGATAGAATCAACAACACTTCCATGATTGTCAACTTTTTGTAAACGAATAAATCCATTAGCTTGATCTACTGTACTATGCAAAACTCTAAATTCACTATTTACTAAACTATATACTAAAGTTGTTCTTGGCGCACGAATTTTAAGAACCTCTAAAAAACCTTCAATAGGGAAAAATGCCATTCTAGTACAAAAAGAAAGATTTCCTAATTGATCAAAACCACATGTGTTTTTATCTTCCACTAATTGAACTTCTTCACTTGAAATTACATTTAATTTATACATACCTTTACCAGGTAAGTAGTCGCTAGACCAAGAGGAATTAACTGGTAAGTTATGAGCAAAAGCTGAAGTTGAAAGTAACATTAAAGAAGAAAAAATAATTTTTTTCTTCTTTATTCCCTTATAATAATATATGTTTTTTGGCCGTTTCTACTCTATTAATTTATAAATTTTAATTTGTCAATTATTTAATTTATAATTATAAGTATTTTTTATTTAAAACAATTGTAACTCATGAAATATTAATTTTATTATAATACGTATATTTAATATTTTTTAAAAATTTCTTGACGATTTGAAATTTTAATGAAAAAAATTTAAATAGAGGATATTAAAAAAATTTAATCTTCCTCTATAACATTACTTCAATATTATAATTTTAGAATAAGAGGTTTGAATTGCTATCCTTTTTTTTATCTTTAAGCCCACTATTAATTTGTATTTTAATTATTTTTTATTTTAAAAAAAGCGCATTTTTTTCAGCTTTAATAGGTATAATTTATTCATTTTTATTAATAATTTCATATTCAAAATTCAATATAAATCAAGAAATTATAACAAATGCTTTTGCGATAAGCATTATTATCACTCTTACAGTTGCATTTGTAATTATTCCGGGTCTTTATTTTAATGAAATATTGAATAAACAAGGCATTTTAAAAAATCTTGTATTATCTATAAATAACTTTCCGCTTGATAATGAAAAAAAATCACTAATTTTAATTTTAGGTATCCTTCCTGCACTAGAATCTTTTACTGGCTTTGGAATATCTTTACTCCTAGGAATTCCAATATTTTTTAAATTATTTTCTCCAATGCAAGCCTTCCAATTATCAATGCTAAGCTTAAACACAATTCCATGGGGGACTCTTGGTATTTCTACAATTATTGGTTCTAAATTAACAGGCTATTCCACTCATGATCTTGGAAAAATGAGCTCTCTCGTTAGCTTTTTAATTTTTCCATTAATTGGAATTATAATTTTGTATGTTATAGGAAAATTTGAATTAATAAAACGTAAATGGTTTTTAGGCATTGGCCAGGGATTACTTTTTGCAGCATTACTTTTTAGCTTTAATTTCATTGGACTTACCGAAATTGCAGGAATTTTGACTGGCATTGTAACAAGTTTAATTATGTTGATATTGTTTTATTTATCTGAAAAAAATAAAACCGATTTTATTTTTAAAATAAAAGGGATGTCAAAACTTATTTTTCCATATATTTTATTATTAATTGTAATTATTATTTTTAGAATTCCATTTTTATACAATTATTTTGAAAATATTATAAAATTTCAATATCAAAATATTTCTTTTAATCCATTCATCAGCCCTGGTTTTAGCTTATTTATATCAAGTTTAATTTTATATTTTATAAATCCTATCTCAATTGATAATAAAATGATTTTTGTTAAAACAAAAATAGCTATTTCAAGTTTATTTATGTTTATTTTATTAGCACGTATTATGTATGAATCAAATATGGTTTCAGAAATTTCAAAAACTTTACAAAATTGGGATGCTGGAATTTTTAAAATAATAACTTTACCTCTATTTGGAATGATCAGCGGTTTTATTACTGGATCAAATGTAGGAGGTAATGTTCTTATTATGAATGTACAACAAAAAATTGGAGAATCATTAGGAAATGGATTACTTTTTTCAGCAGTTCAAAATAGTAGTGCTGGACATATTATCTTTACATCACTTCCAATTATAATATTAATTATGACTATAGCTAATAGTTCTTTTAATAATAAAAATGAAATCATTATCAAAGAAAAAGACCTCCTTTATTTTGGATTAAAAATAGCATTATTTATTTACTGTTCTATTTTAATTACAACCATTTTACTATATTATTTTATTTAAATTTATTAGTTAATAGAATATAGTATCAGTGATTATTTTATGGCATAAGAAAGAATTAGAAAGTTTAAAGGCATTTTGTTATTTTAAAGGAGCTTTTTATGCCTAACAATACATCAATTTGGCCAAAATCAAGAATTTTAAATTTGTTTCATATTGAAAACCCAATAATACAAGCAGGGATGGTTTGGGTAAGTGGTGGCAAATTAGCTGCTGCAAGTGCAAATGCAGGGTGCTTAGGTATTATTGGAGCTGGAAGCATGAATCCAGATCTTCTGAGGCATCATATTCAAAAAGCAAAAACCCTAACAACAAAACCTTTTGGGGTAAATATTCCGTTACTTTATGATAAAACAAAAGATCAAATTGAAGTTGCCTTAAATGAAGGGGTTAAAATTTTTTTTACAAGTGCAGGCTCTCCAAAAACATGGACATCTTTTTTAAAAAAAGAAGGATGTACTGTTGTACACGTTGTTAGCACACCTGAATTTGCAAAAAAATGTGAAGATGCGGGAGTCGATGCCGTTGTTGCAGAAGGGTTTGAAGCGGGTGGTCACAATGGGCGAGATGAAATAACCACACTCGTGCTTTTACAACAAATAAAGGGGCTTATTTCAATTCCAGTGATTGCTGCTGGGGGAATTGGCACAGGAAGCTCTATTCTCGCTTGTTTGGCATTAGGCGCTGAAGGAGTTCAAATAGGCACTGCTTTTGCAGCTACAATAGAAAGCTCAGCACATGAAAATTTTAAAAATGCCATGTGCCATGCACGCTTTAATTCAACCTTTTTAAGAATGAAAAAATACGTACCTGTTCGTTTACTTGAAAATGAATTTTCAAAAAAAATTGCCTCAGCAGAAGATAGATGTGCTGATAAAAATGAATTAATTGAAATTCTAGGAAAGGGCCGTGCAAAAGAAGGAATGTTAAATGGAAATATTGAAGAAGGTGAACTTGAAGTTGGTCAAATTGTTTCAGAAATAAAAGAAATTTTATCTTGTTCTAAATTAGTAAATAAGTTAACACAAGAATATTTAGAAACCAAAAAAATATTTTTTTGAATTTATACATTCATAATTTTAAATATAAAATATAAAAATTACTTACATATACACATTAAATACAAAATAAATTGGTGAAAAATTTACTAAAGAGAATTTTTTTTGACACGATGAAGTTAAAGTAATTTTGACAGTGTCAAAAAAAAGTCTTTCTGCAAATTTAATTTTTTGTGAATTGCAGAGCTGAAGTTAAAGGTTTAGGAGGCTAACTGTTATGGGATTTCGTATAGCTACTAACGTGCAATCTTTAAATGCACAACGTAACTTAACAATAAGCAACGATATGAATAATCTTTCCATGGAAAAATTATCATCAGGCTTCCGTATAAATAAGGCTTCTGATGACGCGGCTGGTTTAGCAATTAGTGATAAATTAAGAGCAGATTATCGTGGTTTAGTAATGGCAAGAAGAAATGCAAATGATGGTATTTCATTAATCCAAACAGCCGAAGGTGGATTAAATGAAATTGGAAATATATTATCTCGTCTTCGTGAGCTTTCTATTCAAGGAGCAAGTGATACAATTGGTAATACAGAAAGAGGATTTCTTAATAAAGAATTTGGCCAATTAAAAGACGAAATCAATCGTATATCAAAAACAACTGAATTTAACGGAACGTTACTATTAGTTGGTGATCAAGATGATATTGACGAAGAAATAAAAAAACGCTCAAATACATTTCCATTAGAAATCCAAGTTGGTAAAAATTACTTTGAATCCGCAGATAGCAAAGACAATCCAAACCCAACCAACATCATACGTATCGACTTTAGCAATGTGAATGCAACAGTAAATGAAGATGGATTAAACCTTGGTACATCTGAAGATGATGAAATGTCCAGTGTTGCCACAAAAGAAATGTCTCAAAAATCAATTAATGTTCTTGATGAAGCGATTACAAAAGTTTCTTCATACCGCTCCTCAATGGGTGCGATCCAAAGTCGTCTTAATTCAACTATCAATCAATTAAGTATCCAAGCTGAAAACAATGCTGCAACAAATAGCCGTATTCGTGATACCGACTTTGCAGAAGAAACAGCTAAGCTTGCACAAACAAATATCTTAAAACAATCTGGTGTTTCAGTGCTTGCTCAATCAAATCAAATTCCATCTCTAGCGTTACGTCTATTAGGGTAACACTTAATATTTTGGGGATATATATTTATTTTATCCCCAAAATAAAACATAGAATGGCAATTTATTATAAGCAAAAAATAAAGATATCTTAGGAAGCCCTAACACAGCAATTAAATCTTTTGGCTCACCTTGATGAATTTCAGGAATCCCAATATCAAAACTATATCCTTCATTTTTTAGTGCTAATTTTGATTTTCCACATATCTGATTACATATCTCGCTTGTTACGTCTTTTATATCTGCATCAGAAACTTTTCCATCTTCAGGCAACATAAATACAGCTCGTGTTATTGCTTGTGCTGATAGTAATTCCATACAAAAAGCCATAGTTCCCTTGCCACTATCTCTAGCCAATTGCATTCTGCCTGCAACAACAATTTGTAAATGTACATCTTCTCCAACAACAGGCTTTAAAAAAGAAGGTTCTGTTCTTGTATTTGTTTTGACGATTTCTTTTGTTGATTTAATAAAAGCATTCAAAACTTTGACATCAAAAATAGCCGCTTCTGTGGCTAAAAAATCTTTTAAACTTTTTGGAGGCCCCCCAGCTGCTTTTCCTGAAGAAACACGAGTTGTTCCAGAAGAATTTGATTGATATGAATTGGATGAATAAGAGCCGCCTTTTGCACCACCCCCACCTGAGCCAATAATTTTTGTTAAGTTATCAATTTTTGTATCTATTTGTTTTATTTCAGCATGAGATTCAAGAACATGTTCCTTTAATTTTGCTATGTCTTTTTTAAGCTCTTTCTGTTCACCCAATACGTTTTTTTGAGTTTCAATGAGTTCCATTATTTTATCAATAATATCCTCATAATAACGGTCTAACTTTTTTTCTAATGGGTTTTGAGCCGACATCCTTCTTTCATACCTCTCGTCCTAACAGAGAGTGGTAGCAATTAACTGACATATAAGTGTATCGAATAGCTATGCTAAAATCTGAAGGAGTGTTAAGGGGGAAAAATGACGCAATCTTTATTCAATAACATCATAGTTGTTGACGACGATCCTGACGTTCTTTCACAAATGGAAAAAATATTTCAGAAAATGGGAAAGAAAAACTATAAAGGTTTTCCTGGTGCAGAGCCAGCAATTAAAGAATTAGAATCCAATGTAACAGCTTATGATATCATTTTTGTAGATGTAAGAATGCCTGTTATTTCTGGGATTGCTTTAGTTCAATTCATTAAAACTCACGAAAATAAAAAAATAAGAGATTGTTTTTGTATTCCTTTAGTTGGAAGTATTGGAAAAGAAGACAAAGCAATTATTTCTGAATTTAATTTTTATGAAACTTTAACGAAACCAATTGCTGAAAAAGATTTCCTTAAAAGATTTGAAGAATTGGAAGAACAGCAAAAAAATCCTGAAAGTGATAGAAACTTTCAAAAGGAATTCCAAAATTCATTAATAGAAAAAAAATATAAAAGGGCAGAAGAACTTTTACTACCAAGATTAAAAAAAGAACCTAACTCACTTCGTTTTTTAACACTTTATGCTGAATTATTATTAAGAGCACATGATGTAAAAAAATCTGAAGAATTTTTAAATAAAATTTTAAAAATTGACCCGCATCATATTCCTGCTTTAAATCTTATTTCTAAAGTTCATATTAAAAATAATAAATTTGAAGAAGCTATGAAAGCTCTTGAAAAAGCAAAATTATTAAGTCCTCATAATGTAGAAAGACTTTTAGTCCTAGGTGAACTAAATTTAGGAAATGGGGATGCAGATAAAGCAGAAGAAAATTTTAAAAATGTTTTAAAATTAAATCCTACAGATGATAGAGCTTCATTTGGTTTAGGAAGAGCATTAGCTACTCAAGGGAAAACAGAAGAAAGTAAAAAAGTATTATCAAATCTCAAAAAAGGCGCTGAATTAGCAAGTTTTTTTAATAATAAAGGCGTTCTTTTAGTTAAATCAGGAAAATATAGTGAAGGTGTTTCACTTTATAAAAATGCAATTAAAGTATTAGATATGCCTGACAAAGAATATTTGTTACTTTATAACATTGCATTAGCTTATTCAAAATTAGGAGATAAAGCAAAGGCAATTGAAAATGCAAAAAAAGCGGTTGAAAAAGGCCCTAAAGATTATGTGAAAGCAAAAAATCTACTGGAAAAACTTGAAAAAGAAGCTCCTTCTGCTGCAGCCGCAGCTAAACCAGCACAAACTCCAGCAGCAGCTCCTGGTGAAGTAAAGAAAGATTCTCCTAAGTGTTTACTTACAGGAGATCAAATGACTTTTATCATGGGTGGATTTGAAGATGAAGTTAAAGCACCACCACCTCCTCCTGCAGAAGAAGAGTTTATTACATTTGGTATGGATTGATTTAAAAATTTTATATTTATTTTTAAATTATTTTGTTCTAAAAATGTTTGAATTCTTTGGTATGTTAATTTAGAAATTGTATCTTCTTTATCACATGAAATTAAAAAAGAATCCGATATTTTTTCAGGTGATTGAATTAAAATAAAACTTCTATTTCCATTATCTTCTCTATTCAATTCTAATGTAGCTTGCGCTGTGGTACCAGAACCAGCAAAAAAATCTAAAATAATATCATTACTATTACTTAATGTAACAATTTTTATTATTCTTTTAATTAATTCTACTGATTTTGGCATATCAAAATGTTTATTTTTTAAAATTTTTTTTAAATCTTTATTTCCCGAAATATTTATATCCATCCAAACATCATTACCTAACTTTGTCTCACTAGAAGGAACATAATGTTCTGGTTTTCCTGTTTTACCAAGCCTTAAAAGATCTATTTTTTTCCCATTTAAAATTTGTTCTGAAAACCAATTATCTATTTCATGATTTTTAATTCCCTTTTCAACACTTGTTTTATTTAGTTTTTCTAATAATGAATCATAATTTTGAATGGCAATTAAACTTCTTTCTTTAGACCATCTCCACTGACCTTTTTTAGGAAAAATTCCAAAAAGCTCATATCTTAAGTTTGGCCTATCTGTTCCGCGCCAATGGTTATTCCAAGTGCCAGCTTTTTTAAAAGAGCGATTGATTTCAAATTTTTTTATTTTTGTATCTTTTTTCTTGCTATAAAAAAGAACGTATTCATGACCTATAGCAATGCTATTTGAATATAAAAATTGAGCTTGAACATTTTTTGTTCCTCTAGGAACAATAATACAATTTCGAAAATTTTCTTCACCAAATATTTTATCCATTAATATACGTAAATAATGAACTTCATTATCATCAATACTTACAAAAATAAATCCATCATCTTTTAATATTTTATGCGCAATTTCTAAACGAGGTCTCATCATTTCTACCCAATTTTGATGAGAGCCGAAGTTATCATTATAAATAAATTTTCTTTTAGTATTATAAGGAGGATCGATATATATTAATTTTATTTTATTTTCATAATATGTGATTAGCTCTTGCATTACTTGAAGGTTATCTCCTTCAATAACGGAATTTAGCACATCATTTAAAGGAATTTGTTTTTTAGATTCTATATCTAAAAAGTTACTCATTTAAATACTCTAATAACTTTTCAATTTTAAAAAACTCATCTTCTGCTACTTTTCCTCCTGCCACAAAAGCATGACCTCCTCCAGAAAAATTCTTAGCAAAATAATTTCCTAAATGTTTTGAAGAGTCTTTAGGTTTATTCCAAGGATTAATACCACATGATAAAGAAGAACCATTTTTATTAAAACTTGGAAATACATGTAAAGCATAATTAGCATCTTCAAATAACATATATGGTAAAAACCTTCCCATACCTGCATATTCTTTGCTATCTACAAAATTTGCGTAAGCAACTTTACCTTCTAAACGAGTTGATTTTTTATAGGAACGGTATTGTTTATTAAAAGATTGTTCTTCATGATTTAATATAGCTTTATAAAGAAAATCGGAATCAAAAAGATCTTCTACTGAAGGATTTTTTGAAATTTGTCTTACAAGTTTTTTGTAAAGTGCTACTTTATCTATAATAGAATGACTTGGGCTAAACAGTGTTTGTAACTTTACTGAATTTGATGAATAATCATGCGCTGCTTCACAGCTTACATATAAAGCCCCATCTATAATTTCAGCCAAATCAATAAACTCTTCGTATTCTTTAATAAATTTAATTGGAAATTCCAGCTCATGATGATGTGTTCTTAATAAACCGGGAGTACTTATTGCGTTCGTATCCCACTTTGTAATTACATTTGGAATGATTTCAGAAGTATTATTTTCATTTAAAAAAGGAAAACTCGAGCCTGTTGGATGATGGTCAATCCAATAACAATCTGGAATTTTTTTATTTTGACCTAAGGTTTTTTCTAAAGCGCTTTTAGCTGCAAAAAAACGATTGCTAAGTAAGGAAGGATGTAAAGTGAAATCTAAAATCGCACAGGGCCATTTGATTTCTTTTAAACTCCAATCACCTTGAGAGGAAATATGATTTACGGGTTGAATATCCGTTGTCCACCCAAATTTTCCAAATTTATTATAAATAAATTTGGAAAATAATGCGGCTGCAATTCCACCGTCGGCATCGGAATGACTATATATAGAGTAGATAAGATCTTTTGCCATTATTATGATCCAGAAATAGCAAAAAATAGATACATAAAAGCACTAAAAAATATATTTAAAAAACCAAAAATAATAACTATCATTCCAACAATAGAGATAATCATTGCTTTTTCTTGAAGTTTTCTAGCTGTATTATAACTTACATTATTAATTAAAATATTCCAACCAGCATAACCAGGTAAAGGTAACAAAAATAAAGCGCCTAAGACCATATTTGTTAAACCAATTGTTGAAAGCATGAGTTGCGCTAATTTATCTGGAGTGGAAAGATCTAATGCGGGAGAAGGCGTTATGCTTCCTCCTAAAAAAAATCTTAAGGTAAGCATGCATATTATGGAAATTAAAAAGTTGATACCCACACCAGAAAGATAAATAATATTCACATCTAGCTTTGGTTTTTTAAAATATCTTGTATCAATTTGAAATTGTTTAGGCCAACCTAAAACAAATGGAAAATTTGCTAAAATAGAAATAAAAGGAAAAAGTATTGTTCCCACAATTTCAATATGAGGAATTGGATTAAATGTTGCTAGCTGTGTTGTTTGAAAAGAATTATCTCCTTTTCTTTTTGCCATTATAGCAATTCCAGCTTGATACATTGTAATAGCAATTAAAAAACCTAAATATTTAAGTAACGCGATCGCAATTGAAAACTCAGGATTAGAACTCATTATATAAAACATCCATTATTAAATTAAAAACCAGTTTTTTCTTTTATCTTCTTTTTTACAAACCAAATCACCAATAAAGTAACAATAGCAATACCTAGTATGATAAAAATACTATATTGTCCTTTTTTAACATAGTGATCTAGTAATTTTAAATCACTTAATTGTCTTTCACCCCAAAACCCAAGATAAACCCAAACAGGAACACTAATTAAAGCGGCAATTCCGTCTGTTAGTACAAATTTTAAGTACGAAACTTTTTTAGAGATTCCAGTAACAACAAATATGGGAGATCTTAGACCTGGCATAAAACGAGCCGCAAAAATAAACCAAAAGCCATGTTTTGCAAATTTTTCTTGGATCCATTGATAACGCTCAGGAGTCACGATTTTTGAAAAAAACTTTATTTTTAAAAGCTTTTCTCCAAATATTCTTCCTAAGAAATACATTGTGCTATCGCCTATTAATACACCAGCCATAGAAACTGCCAGCATATAATGAACTTCATTACAACTTTTTAATGCTTCTAAAAAAGTCCCGTCAACAGAACAAGCCATTGATGAGATAAAACCACCAGCTACAAGAGTAATATCTTCAGGTACTGGTAAGCCAAATCCACAAAGTAGTAAAACCCCAAATACGGCTATAAAACCGTAATTTGTAAAAAAGACGATAAGACTATTTAAATCTAACAACACAGTAACTCCAGACATGCTCAAGAAAAAAACCGATGTATGTACAATTAACCAATATGAACAGCCCCTGCAAACAATCAAGCCTCTGATAAATGATATATAGCTTTTCTTTATTCTATTCTAATTTAAAAAGATAAAAATGATATCAGCACAGTTAAGGGGTTTTAAAAGTCTTAAATTAAACATTCTTTCTTTATAGTATCTTATAAATCAATAATTTTACTAGAACTATCGTTTTATGGAAACTTACTTGAAACAAATAATATAGATTTATCTACTCGCGAGTTGACACAATAAAATAGGTGCTTATGTTCCTCGCAAGCAGGGAAAAAAGCTTATCCTGTATTTTAAGCTCAATTATAAAGGCTTGAAATTAATAGCTTTTCTCTCTTTCTATTTAAATCAAAAAGTGATTGATTTTCATCCCTTATCTCGGAGGTTTTCGTATGAGTAAAATAATTGGTATCGACCTAGGGACAACTAACTCAGTTGTAGCGGTCATGGAAAATGGCCAAGCTAAAGTAATCACAAATCAAGAAGGTGAGCGTACAACTCCTTCCGTTGTTGCTTATACTCGTGATGGTGAATTTATCGTTGGTCGCGCTGCACGCAACCAAGCGGTAACAAACCCACGTAACACTATTTACTCAGCAAAACGCTTTATTGGTAGCCACTTTTCAGAACGCTCTGAAGAAGCTACAAAAATGCCATACATTGTAAAAAAAGGTCCTAGCGACAAAGTTCTATTTGAAATTGGTGGAAAAGACATGGCACCGCCAGAAATTTCTGCAAAAGTTCTACAAAAACTTAAAGAAGCTGCAGAAAGCTATCTTGGCCAAACAGTAACAAAAGCAGTTATTACTGTTCCTGCTTACTTTAATGACTCCCAACGCCAAGCTACTAAAGATGCCGGTAAAATTGCTGGACTTGAAGTTCTTCGTATTATCAATGAGCCAACAGCAGCCGCTCTTGCTTATGGTCTTGATAAAAAAACAAACCAAAAAATTGCTGTTTATGACTTTGGTGGCGGTACATTTGACGTTTCCGTTCTCGAAGTTGGAGATAACGTAGTTGAAGTTCTTTCTACAAACGGTGACACACACCTTGGTGGTGATAACGTAGACGAACGTCTTATTGACTTCCTTGTTGCTGAATTTAAAAAACAAACATCTATGGACGTTTCCAAAGATCCAATGGCTATGCAACGTCTTAAAGAAGCTGCAGAAAAAGCAAAAATTGAGCTTTCAGGACAAACTAAGGTAGACATCAATCTTCCTTACTTAACTGCAGATCAAACAGGCCCAAAACACCTTGCTGTAAGCCTAATGCGTTCTCAATTTGAACAAATGATCATGGACATCATCGACAAAACAATTGAGCCTTGCCGCTCTGCACTTCGTGATGCAAACCTCTCTATTGATCAAATTGATGAAGTTGTAATGGTTGGTGGTTCAACTCGTATTCCACTTGTGGGCGAAAAAGTAAAAGCATTCTTCAAAAAAGAACCAAACCGTACTGTAAACCCAGATGAAGTCGTTGCCGTTGGTGCTGCCGTTCAAGCTGGTGTTCTTGGTGGTGAAGTAAAAGACGTTCTCTTACTAGACGTAACTCCATTAAGTTTAGGTATTGAGACTTTAGGTGGCGTGTTTACAAAACTTATTGAACGCAATAGCACAATTCCAAAACGCGCAAGCCAAATTTTCTCTACTGCTGCTGACAACCAAACAAGCGTTGAAATTGGTGTATTTCAAGGTGAACGCGAAATGGCTCGTGACAACCGTAGCCTTGGCCGCTTTAACTTAACAGAAATTCCATCTGCACCACGCGGTGTTCCTCAGATTGAAGTAACATTTGACATTGATGCAAACGGTATTTTAAACGTTTCAGCAAAAGATCTTGGCACAAGCAAAGAACAAAAAATTACTGTTTCTAACTCAGGCGGACTTTCTGAAGCAGAAATCAAACGCATGATGGAAGAAGCAGAGCGTCATGCTGCAGAAGACAAAACACGTCGTGAAACAATTGATGTACGTAACAAACTAGACAGTATTGTATTCCAAACTGAAAAGAACTTACGTGAAAATGGAGATAAACTTCCAGCCGACATGAAGTCTTCCCTTGAGACAGAACTTGCAAGCGCACGCACTGTTCTTGAAACAAAATCGGAAGACAAAGCTGCTCTTGAAGCCGCTATTACAGCTCTTGAAGCTAAAGCACACAAGCTAGCTGAAGAAATGTATAAAAATGCAGGGGCTCAAGGTCAAAATCCTCAAGGCGCTCCAAATACAGAAGGCGGAGCTCAAGGTAACAACCAAAACAACTCCAAAAATAAAGATGGTGTTGTAGATGCTGAATTTGAATCCAATAACTAAGATTTAAATTTAGGTATATTAACGAAAAGACCTCACTAAAGTTTTAGTGAGGTCTTTTTATTTATAGATATTCAAAATAAAAAATAATAATTATAGAACTGTAGTTTCTAATTCATAATCATCAGTTAAATAAAATTTTATAAAAGGCTTTTTATTGCTCCAAAAATACTTAATTTTTATTCCTTGTAATGTCATAAATTCATCTTTTCCAACAGGATATAATTTTTCTGATAAGGAATTATATTCTAAATATAAAGCATTTTTCTCAAATTTTATTATATTCAAATCATCTTCATCTAAAAATTTAAAGTTTAAAGAATATTTTTCCAAATTATCTTTTATTTTTATAGGATTTAGTATTTTCTTATTTTTGAACCCTATATTATAAACATCATTAAAACTATGAATTAATTTTTCATTAATATACATTCCATTATCAGAGTTTGTCATAACAATTAGGGCATCCATAAGTTTTTTTTCTTTATTTTTATTTGAATTATTCACAAATGCATACATTATTGAATTAAAACCATCATTACTGCCACCATGCCCAAATGACAAAACTTTTTTGTTTTTTATTATTTCAAATCCAAGGCCATATTGAGAAGGTTTTTTTGCTATAAATATTTGTTTAACTAAATCTCTATCTAAATTTAAGTTATTTGAATCACCATAATATAAACCTATTAAATGTAGAATTGAGTTTGCCAAGTCTGTAGGATTAGTCCATAAACCTGCAGCCGCATTTTCAGGGTAATTGTGATATTTAGAAGCATATGGCACACCTACTTTGTTGTGTGCACTGCTTACAAAAGGATCATTTGTTTCTAACAAAGGCTGATGGAATGAGCTTGAATTCATATCTAATTTTTTTAAAATATTTTTGTCCATCCAAGAAGTAAAATCTTCTTTCACAATGCTTTCTATTGCTAATTGTACAATACTAGTTCCTCCCCCAGAATAAGAAAAAGATTTTCCAGGGGTATTAATTACTTCTACGGCATCTGTGGTAACAAATGGTTTTTTTCCATTTAAAACATCTATAATAGTTGGAAAAGGTTTAACAGATCTATCAATTCCAGGGAACCCATGGACATTTATTCCACCAATATGTGACATTAGCATTCTTGCTGTTACTGGAGTTATTTTTGTATATTTATTTAAAGGTATTTTCCAACCAACTAAATATTTATTTATATCACTATCTAAATCAAATTTATTTTCACTTGCTAATTTCAATCCACCTAAAACAGCAAAAGGTTTACTAATTGATGCCGCTTGCATAAGATCGCGGGTATAAAGTTTCTCTTTTGATTGAGAATCTTTATAACCATAAGATTTTATCCAAACTATTTTACCATTATGAATTGCTGCAATGCTAATTCCTGGAATTTTATATTTTTTCATTTCTTCATATATGGAATATTTTTTAGATATTTGATCTTTTAAAACATAATTATATCTTAAACTGTTTTCGAATTTTTCTAGATTTAATATTTCAGATTTTTGAACATAAGATGTCTCTGTAGGAATATCATTTTGAGCATAACTATTATCTGACATAAATAAGCCTACTGCAATTAAAATTTTTTTCATTTAAAATTTCCGGAATATAAATATTATCAAGATATTTTGCTAACTTTAAGATTAGCCACATTATTTTATTATAAAAAAAATAAAATAACAATAAACTGAAGGCACTTCAATTATAAAAAATTTTTATTGATCAATATATATGCATTTGACTTTTTCCAATTAATTTAATTAAATTATATTTAAGTCCTATTTTGGGTTTTATGAATGAAAGGAAATCATTTGTGTTGCCTTTTGATCATGATAATAAAGCAAAACCAATATTAAAATGGGCTGGTGGAAAATCAAGTATTCTTCTTGAATTATTTGAATTTTTTCCGAAAAAATTCAATAGATATTATGAACCTTTTTTAGGTGGTGGGGCTGTTTTTCTTTCTTTAAATAAAAACTTTAAAAATGAGTTTATTAACGATATGAATAAAGATATTTATACATTATATAGAATAATCCAAAAAAACCTAATGAATTAATGCTTGAATTAGACAAATTAGAAGCTAATTACTCTGAAGATTTTTACTATGAGCTGAGGAAATATAATCCTGAAACAGAATTAAAAAGAGCCGCAAGAACTCTATTTTTGAATAAAACGGGATTTAATGGACTTTACCGTTTAAATTCAAAGGGAAACTATAATGTTCCTTTCGGCAAAAGAAAAAAATGTCCCGCTTTATATGATAAAAAAAATTTTATAGAAGTATCGACACGATTTCAAAATTCTATTTTAACAAATTTTGATTTTGAAACCATAATTGATAGTGCAGAATTTGGTGATTTTATATATTGTGACCCACCCTATGAACCTCTTTCTGTTTCCTCATCATTTAATTCCTATAACAGCGGTGGTTTTTCATTTTTAGAGCAAGAAAGACTCTTTAATTCATGCAAAAGAGCTGTTCAAAAAGGAGCTACTATCATAATATCAAATTCAAATTCACCCAAAATAATTGAATTATATAAAGACTGGGATATTTATAAAATTAAAGTAAAAAGAATGATTAACTCTAAAGGGGATGGCAGAGGAAAAATTGAAGAAGTTATCATTGTTATGAAAAATAGTAATTTTATATCTGATTCAAAATTATCAAAGAAATTTGCAAATCCTATTTTTGATTAAGAATCACGAATGATATCAGTTGTTATATTTTCTGCTGAAATCAAAATAGTATTATCATCTTGGACAGAATCCAAGATTTTTAACTCTGCTATATATATTCCCATTGTTTCATTACCAGAAACCATAAGTCGGCCATCTGGCGAAAATATGGAGCTATCCCCAGAAAAAGACATTCCAGAATGAGCACCAATATAGTTAGAAATCAAAATATATATTTTATTTTCAATTGCTCTTTCAGAAAAATAATTTGATTCTACTTTCATATAGCCACCTTTAATAAAGGCGCCTAAAATTAAATAAACTTGCGCTCCTGCAAAAGTCATTTCTTTTGCGTGCTCTGGATAATATGAATCATAACTTATTGCTACTGAAAAAACCCATTGATCTATTTCAAATAAAAAGCCCTGTTTTCCTAATAAAAAAATTTCTTTTTCAGAACTATCTAAATAATGCTTATCGTATATTCCAATAATTTCTCCAACATCATTTATAATTAGAGCGCTGTTAGAAATACCTTCTTCTCGTTGTATACATACTCCTAATACAGCATATATTTTAAGACGACGACATGCATTTAACAAGTATGCAAGTCCATCCCCTTTTTCATTTATAGAACATCTTCCTTCTTCAACCAAAGACAAATCATAACCAGATATGGAAAGTTCTGGAAACAAAACGAGTCTTACTTGTTTTTGGGCAGCCTCTTCCAATAAAGAAACAATAATTTTTAAATTATGACCAAAATTTCCTGCAATAGCATTGAACTGAGCTGTTGCTACTTTTAGCATATTGTTCCTTACCTTTTGTTCTAATTTTATTTTTTTAAACTATATATGCAATAGACCTAAACTCAGGAAAATTAATCCAATAATCGCAAAAACCATACTTAAATACCAAAAACTTCTTTTTTTAATAAGTATTGCAAATGCAGTCATTCCAATTGCTATTTGAAATAATGTAACAGCTCTAGAATAAGAAATATGCTTTTTTAAATGAACTTCAGAAGCAATTTCTTTTTCTTTTGCTTTTTCTGATATTTGGGCAATTTCTAATTTATAATTTTCAATTTTACTTAATGAGTTTTTATCTGGCTTTACTTTTAATGATTTTTGTAAATCAACCTTTGATTCCGCAATATTCATTTTTATACTTTTTGCTTGGTAATAAGACCATTGATCTGATGCTTTAATTTGTTCAATCATTGCTTCATTAGAGTGATACCCTGCCAATAAGGCGGCTGTGGCAGCAAATATTGCATAAAAAGCTGAGGTTATAGCATAAAGCATAATATTTTTTTCATTCGATTTATGCAATGCTTGATGATTTATATGCTCTTTTACATTTTCAGTATGATCTTCTATCATTTCCATAGAAACACCTTTTAAAATTATTTGTTTAATTTATCCAAAATTATATTAGCATAAAAATAATAACTGTAACAATTTAGTTTAATTTATACTTTTAAACAAAATTAATTAACTAATTATCAAAAAATAAATTTATAAAGAAATCTAATAATTAGAGTTAATTTTATCCATAATTTTTTTATTTGTAGTTGTTTTTTTAATTTCGTTCCAAAAAATCAATTTTTGCTCATTCGTGAAAACTGATTTTTTTGAAAATGGAATATAGTAAGATTTCATTACATAACTTTTACTATGAATTTTAATTTTTTTCAAAATATCTTTATTTCTATTTAGTTCACTTTTAAAAGCAATATAAGCAACAAGACTTCCTTCCTTATCCCTTATTAATTTTTTTACATTAATCAAATCACTTTTACTAATTTCTAAATCTTCATCGTGGAAGATTTTTTGAAGTTCAGGGACAACAGAATACCCCCGAGATACTCTAACGGGTCGAGGAAGCTCTAAAGGCTTTCCATCGTATTCAAATTTGTTTGTTTTAAGTGTAATTACAATATAACCTGAACATGCTATTTTATATTCAGAGGAGCAAGATTTTACTTCTAATGGTCCTGAATTTGGTGGGTAATCTAAAAATAGCGCTCTTTCATCATTATAAGAGGCGTTCATGGCAGCATCCATTTCTCCTTTTTGAACCATTTGAATACAACGACTCCAGGGCATTATTTCAAATTTCAAATTAATATTTAACCTACCCCTCAAATTTTTAATCGCTGTTTTTAATATATCAAATTCTATTCCACTAATTACACCTTTATTTATTATTATAAATGGAAATTGTTCATTCTCATCAGAACATACATTTAAAGCAATATTTTCGGCATATACCTTTATATTTAAAAAAATAAGGATACAAATTAAAAATATTGATTTCATTAAAAATTCCTATTAAATGATATAATTTATAGATAACTTATAATAAGTTTATTTAAAAATTAACTCAATAACATTTTTTTGTAATTTAAAATTTGATTTTCTTTAGTTTTTTAAAAAATTGAGTTTTGAGGTATTTGAAAAGTATTGATATCACCCCATTTTCGAATTAAGGAAATAGCGAGAGCACTTACTTCTTCATTTTCACTTCTTGCTAGAAAGACAACTCGATTAAAAAATAAGGGTTGAATTGCTCCATCTAAAATTTCTAAAGCATAAATTTGTTCGGTTTCACGATTAGAATTTAAATATTGCTGAATTCGATCTTGATTCCAATTTTTAGGAAAATTAGAAACCAGATCTGCTAATTTATGACAGTTTAAAGAACAACTATTTTCTTTTAAAAATACAGTTTCCATTCTTTCTAGAAGTTTATCATCATATTTTGTAGGAATAAAAACTTTTAATGGTGAACTTGATAAATCACTACCACCAAAAGACCAATCAACTACAAAGTTTTTTCCAATAAAAGCTTTTTCTTCAAGAAGATTTTCAGCTACATTTAATTGCAAACTATAAATAGGAATACTTAACGAAAACTCGAATATTTTTAGTTTAAAAACACTTCCAGCTCCTATTACTAAAAAGCTGCAAATAAATGGGATTAAAACTGTTTTTATTTTAGAAGATCTTTTTGATGATAAATAGTAATAACATAAAGATAGAGCACTTATCGATATTGCAATTTCATAAAATGTAAAAGTAGAAAGCAAATAAGAAATAAAATAAAAAATAATTATCCAACCAAAAAAACCTGATAAGCTTATTGCAATAATAGAACTTAATACAAAAATAGAGGAAATTCTTAATGCATCTGCAATACTATTAATAAAATCATAGGTAAGATTTTTCTTAAAAAAAGTTAGTAAAAATATTATTAAAATACTAAAGACAAAAGGAATAATAACTCTTAAGAAATATCTTCCCGAAAAAGATAAAGGTAGAGAATCAAAAAAATACCAGGTTTTTTCTTTGCGCGGAGCAATATTCCATTCGTAAAAAAATAAAATAAGAAATAAAAATGGAAGAAAAGACCAAAAGCCTCCATAGTAAATAGCCAAACTAGTTCCTAAAATACAAATTAATATATATGACCAATATTGTTTAAACAAAAAAGTAAATATGGATCTCACAAAACAGACCCCTTCCTTTCATAAATTCGAACAATTTCTTCGAAGCTAGTATTGTGCTGTTCCTTTATACTATCTAGCGAACTTTGCAAGATGACTTCTCCTTTTTTCAAAAGAATAATGTCACTAGCATATCGTTCAATATCCTCTATCATATTTGTAGCAACAACTACTTGAGCTCCTGTATCAAATGAATATGAATCTAATTTTTTAAAAATAGCTCTTCTTGAATCTGTATCTAGATCATTAGTTACTTCATCTATTAAAATGACTTTAGGACTTCGTGGTAAACTTAATAATATTCTCAATCGAACCTGCTCACCTCGCGACATTTTTTCCACTTTTTTGTGAGTAGGTATAGATAAGTCTTTTAATAATTCTAATTCGATATCTTTATTCCAGTTTTTACAAATAGAACGGAATAAGTCTAAATGATCTTTTGCACTCAAGTTACGATATAATTCCAGGCCCCAAGATAACAAATGAATTTTTTCTTTGAGATCTTCATAGTGAATAAAAATATCTTTTTGATCATATAAAATAGAACCATGACTTGATTTTTCAAGCCCCGCAGCTAATTTTAATAATGAAGATTTTCCTGCTCCATTATGACCAACTAACGCCGTTATTCCTGGAGAATGAAATTTCAGTTCTGGAATTTTTAATCTAATAGTCCCATTTTTTCCATAAAGAACTAAATTATTTACTTCAATCATTTTTATTGTGCACTCCAACATTCTTCAACAAGGATGCCGAATCTATCTTTTTCAATTCCAAGCTCTTTGGCATGACTTACTACATTACTTAAACCTGATTTAATTAAATCTTCTTTTTGTATTTGGGTTAAAGAAACAATTCCTTCCGATACAAAAGCTCCCACTCCTCTTCGAATTACAATAAATTTTTCAACTTCCAAAATTTTAAGAGCTTTTTGGATAGTTAGGGAATTCACTTCTATCATTTCAGAAATTTCACGAACAGAAGGTAAAGGAGTGCCTGCAATAATACTACCAGATAATATTTGATTTCTCATCTGTTCAACTATCTGGGCATAGAGCGGCGTTGAGGAATGTGGATTAACTTGAAGCCTCATTTTTAGGCATTCTCCTCTTAGGTGATATACATCTCTATATAAGTATATCACTAGAAATAAAAAAGCAAGCACGTATTCTATACGTCTTTTAATAAGTTAATATTCTAAAATCATTAAAAATATTCTATAATATTATAATTTAATAGATAAATATTCTTGATTTATTTTAAAATCAAATTCAATATTAATGTAACACATATATTTTCTTCTTATTATTAAAATTTACAATTCAATTTAAATATTCATTAAAATAATTTAGAATACGATCTTCAAGCCAATAATTGGGAAAAAAAGGAATAGAACCTGATACAAAGCCAACATGTCCTCCTTTATCTGTTAATTCAAATGTAATTGAATTTGAAATCTCATTCACATTTGGAATACATGAAGGTGTCATAAAAGGATCATCTCTTGAATGAATAATTAAAGTTGGAGTTTTTATTTTAGATAAAAATTGTCTAGGACTTGATTTTGCATAATAGTCATTTACATTTTTAAATCCATGAATTTTAGCTGTGATCTTATCATCAAACTCCCAAAAATTCTTTAGATCTTTAATAGCTTTCTTATCTATACTAACACCTATAGAATTACTTTTTTTAATGAAACTATCTTTCAAAGATTTTAATAACCACCACTGATATATTCTTGAAAATCCCTTATTCATTGTATCAGCAGTAGTAGCCAGCTCAAAAGGAACAGAGGTTGCAACAGCCGATTTTATTATTTTATTTTCATTATTTTCATTAAGCCATTTTAATAATACGCTTCCACCTAAAGAAAATCCAGCAATAAAAATATCTTCTGTAATATTCCATTTTTTTTTAATATGATGAATAAAATAATTTAGATCTTCTGTATCGCCTGCATGATAAGCTCGTTCATATTTATTTGGTAATCCACTACAACCTCTAAAATGCATACATACAGCTCGAAAATTATTTTCATGTGCTTTTTTCATTAAGCGCTGAATATAAGGTGAAGAAGAAGAGCCTTCAAGTCCATGCAATAAAATTAAAAGAGGTTTTGTTTCCAATTTATTTATTGTCCAGTCCACTTGAATGAAATCACCATCAGGTAATGTTATATTCTCACGATATAGAGATAGATTTAATTTTTTAGGGAAAAAAACAGGAATTAATGTTTGAATATGTTTATTTTTTGCCCACCAAGCAGGTCTAAAATTATTTGTAGTGTTTATTTTTTTATGATTCAAAATTTATAACTCCACTCTAATAATAAATAAAATGACAAACTGCTGACACTTTATCAATTGAATATGAAATCATAAAATGGGATTTATTGCTAATATACTGAGGTTTCTAAATGCATGATTTTGAAAATGAAATTAAAACAGATTCAGAATATAAATCTATTTATCAATTACTTACTTTTAAAAGCTTCCCAAATTCTATACTTTGTAAAGTTATGAATGTTTTTGAAAAATATAGAATGAATCATAAATATGGCTGGTCACGTCCTTGGAATAAAGAAAATTTAACTATTTTTAAAAGTTTTAGATGGTATCCATTTGAAGATGAAGACATATATATATTAGTTGTTCAATTCTTATTACAAAACATAAATATCTTTGATGAAAATAGTGAAGATTTTGTTAGAGATTTATTAAATGACAGAAAAATACAAGCATTTATGTTCTTTCATGACAGTAATTCACATAATTCTAATTTTGAAGGAATTACAATTAGCCTTGGAAGAATATCTTCAAGAGGATCCAGATTTAGAGACAGAGTTGATATTATTTTAGAAGCAAATGTATGTAACAAAATCTCTAGCAAAAAATTAGATAAAGTAAGAATTATTTCGGATCCATATTTAGGGTCTAAAAAATTTCCTAGTCCCATTTTTATTACGGATAAAGAAATAAAAAATTTTCAATTATTAGAAAAATTATTAGAAATTAGTATAAATAAATTTTTAAATTGGAAAGGCTCTGAAAGAGAGTGGCATCACTGGTCACAAAAATATATTTATTATTTTGGTGAAAGAAAAAATGAGCCAGTAAATTCATTATTTTTTAATAAAATTTATTTGGCTCAAAAAAATACAATTCAATCTGAAATAAAAAATATTTAACTAATTAGCTACTTGAGATCTCCAAACTTGATCTTCAAAATAAAACTTTTTGGATTTATTATAACCACCATTTTCTCTCCATTGCTTTAAAAAGACATTAAAACTTTTCATTAATTCTAAATCGTCTTTTCTTCCTGCAACAGAAAAACTGTCAGAAACAATTTTAGTAGGTAAAATTATAAATTTATTTTTATTTCCTTTATCCATTAGATCAACGTAAGTGGAATCGGATACAAAAGCATTCGCTCTCCCTTGCATTACAGCAAGAACGAGATCTGAGTCTTGATCAAATTTTAGGATTTGTGCGTTTTTTAAAGTCTTAGATAAATAAATATCGCTTGTATAACCAGTTTTTACCGCAATTTTAAGACCTTTTTTATCTAATGAGGAAAGATCTTTAAATTCCAATTTATTTTTTTCATTATTTTTTACTGCAATACTTAAGCCACTTGTAAATGTAGAATCACTAAATAAAACCATTACTTTTCTTTCAGGAGTAACAGTCATTCCAGCTGCAATCATATCACATTTTCCAGATATTAAAGCAGGAATAATACCATCAAAACTGATTTGAACCATTTTTAATTCAACAGATAAAGATTTTGAAAATTCTTTCATCATATCAATATCAAAACCCATCCATTCGCCCTTTTGCGTTTTCATTTCAAATGGCAAAAATCCGGCGTCTGAACAAACTTTTAAAGACTTTTCATTTTTAACTCTTTGTAAACTTAAATCTTCTTTTTTTGCTTCTTCTTGCCCTGGCGCTACGGCGTATAAGTTAACAGCGGGAATTACTGATAGCAGTGAAAAAGTACGTAAGATGAACTTTAAATAACCTGTTTTCATTTTGATTCCTCTTATAAGAAGCCATAGCCGGAATGCATGAGGCAAGGACAATATTTTAGCATAAATACTCAATCAACAAACGATTCCCTACATACATAAGCTTAGAAAGCTGGTCAAGCAAAACATGCCAAATGCCTGAACATTCAGTGATTGTTTTTATAATATAACACTTCTTATTCATTATTTATATCTTCATTATTGTCTTGATCGTCAATACTTTCATTGGAAGCATCGCCTTGAATTTCTTTTGATTCAATAATAATTTCAGGCTTAGGAGTCTGTTGAGTGATTTGCGATCTTGGAACAAACCCAAAATCCATATTTTGAATTAATTGTTTTTCTTTCCTCGATGCAATTTGCATTTCCAAAATATTAAAATAAATTTTTTTATACCTTTGAATAAAGAATTGAGTTAATCTTTTTTTTTCTAAACTTTGATTCCACTTTTTAGGAGAAGGTAAAATTGCTATTAATGCAACACATTGTGATGGAGATAATTTTTTGGAGTCTACTTTAAAATAACGCCTAGAAGCTTCTTCTAACCCATAAGTATTTGGACCAAATTCTACTATATTTAAATACCATTCAATTTGATTTTCTTTTGACATAACAGCGTCTAACAAAAGCGCACCAATAACTTCTCTTGTTTTTCTTACATAACTCCTATTTCGAGATAAAAAAGCATTTTTAACAAGCTGTTGAGTTATTGTGCTTCCTCCTCGCTTTGTTTTTAAACTTTTTTTGTTTTCATTTAAAATCTTTTTAAGGCTTTCAAAATCAACCCCATTGTGTTGATAAAAACGAGCATCTTCTGAGGCTACTAAAGCCGCTTTGCAAGAATTTGGAATATCTTTTTTTGGAGTCCAAGATGTCGAAAAAATACCGGTTATTGGTCCTGTAATTCTCAAATATCTAGAAACCCCATCTTCTTTGTATGGAAAATAGATTAATAATCCAGAATATAACAAAAATACCCATGGTATAAACCAAAATATAAATATTAAAAAGCACCATAAAGGCAGCAGAAAAAACCAAAAATTAAAAGAGAAAATTCTCATTTAGATTCCTTGCATATTTACGATATTTGTCGCATTATAACGTTCTGAAATAACTACAACTACTTTATTTTAAAAGGAAATTTTATGTTACTACCCCAACTAAAACCACTTCATATTAGCCATAATAATTCTGGTGCAAATCTAAACGCAGATCTCGCTATCATTATAATAGATGAAGTAGACATAGAAAAGGGAAATATAAAATCAGCAGAGCTTCAAAAATTAGATTCTGAGTTCGGCGGTACAATTTCAAGTCTAATTTCATTTGGTGATTTTGAAGGAAAATGGTTACAAAATTCTAGCTCAATTGCAAATATACAAAAAATTGCTAAGAGAGTTTTGTTACTTGGAGCTGGAAAAAAACAAAATTATTCTGCAGCACGAGCTCGTCAGTTAGGAATTAAATCTGCTGAAATCTCTTTAGCATCAAAGTCTCAAGCTGTTGCTTTTTATTCTTGCTCCTCATTAATATCAACAAAGGAACAAATTGTTCAAAGTAGCCTCGGATTTAATATGGGTATGTATAAATATCCAAATTCAAATATGAAACCCGAAGCGATTCAAGAAAACGAAAAACCAATTCAGCTTCATTTTATTAACTCTATTTCTGGATGCAAAGAAGCTTTAAATCAATCTAAATATATTGAAGAATCCATTAATATTTGTAGACTTCTTCAAGACGCTCCTCCAAATATAGGAACACCTAAATATGTTTCAGAACATATAATGGAAAAGGCAAAAAAAGCAGGTCTCCAAGTTGAAGTATGGGGAGCTCAAAAACTTCGCGAAAAAGGGTTTAATGCTATGCTTGCTGTTGCAGGCGGAAGCGCTCAAGAACCTCAATTTGTTGTGGTAGAATACACACCAAAAAATTATAAAAAAACAATTGCATTTGTCGGTAAAGGTCTGACTGTAGATACAGGTGGATTTTCAATTAAGACCCCTTCAACATCTCAAGAATCTATGAAATACGATATGTCAGGCTCGGCAGTTACTTTAAGTTCCATTTTAGCAATTGCAAAACTTCAATTGCCAGTTCGTGTTTTTGCAATAGGAGCTCTTTGTGAAAATATGATTGATGCACATGCTTATCGTGTTGGAGATGTATTAACATCCTACTCAGGAAAAACAATTGAAGTTTTAAATACAGATGCAGAAGGACGCATTGTATTAAGCGATGCACTTCATTATGCTGCAAAAGACTTAAAACCAGATTATATCGTTGAGTTTTCAACTTTAACTGGTGCTATGATTACTACTTTTGGCCACATTGGAGCAGGTGTTTTTGCTTTTGATAAGGAACTTGAAAAAATTGTTATGGAAGCTTCAGACGCCACTGGCGAAAGAGCTTACCCTCTCCCAATTTGGGATGAAGTTGCTGACGATACAAAAGGTTCCATTTCTGACCTAGCCAACATAGGTAACACAAGAGGCTCTGCTGGCAGTATGGTTGCTGCCGCATTTTTAAATGAATTTGTAAATGATATTCCCTTTGTTCACATAGATATCGCTGGTGTTGCAAATGATAATCAATCTATTGGTTATCCTAAAAAACAAAGCGCTGGATATGGTGTACAACTTGTAACAGAAATTGCTAAAATATTATCAAAATAATTAAATTTAAACTTAAATATATCTATATAATTAATTATATAGATATATTTAAGCAATTTTTATATTTTAAAATTACTTTTAAAACTTCAACTTTTAAAAGAATAAGTTTTTTCTTTATCAATTTTTTTCCTATAAAATCAAATAAAATTCAATATTTCAAAAATATATAATACGGCATATTAATTGCTTACAAATTTTTACTTATAAAATTTTATGTTTTATAAGCAAAAATATCAAACAATAATTATGGAAGATTATATGGAAATAAATTTAGGAAATTATAATTTCATAGGAATATATAAAAAAGATATAAATACATTCTTTAATCTTTTTAAAGATAATTTAATTTTTGAAGACTTATGCAAAGAATCAATAGACAAAATTTTAGAACTTGAAAGTCAAGCTAATAAAATTAAAAATGAATTTTCTCAATTCATTCAAAAAAGCAGAAAAGAACTAGAAAACGACAACAAAACAGAAAATTTAAATAAAATAAAATTAAGCATTCAAAACTACAATAAATATCACTTTGAATATTTAAAAAAACTAAAAGAAAATGATTTATTTAAAAATTGGGAGGAAAATTTTAATAATATTAACAAGTTTTTATTATCTCTTTTTTGGGAAAATGAAGACCCCGATATTTCTCAGGAATGTATAAATAATTCATTTATAAAATTCTTTTATTTCATGAAAAAAGAAATAAGAAATATTGATGAATTAAATTCAATCATAGTTTTTTTAATTTATTTTCAATTTAAATATTTTAATGAATTTCTGAATCAAGAATCTTTTCAAGATTTAAAAAAACACTGTGATATTCATGATGAAATTGAAGAAAAAAAATTGGAAAAAATAAATATAATCATTTCTATTCTTAATTCTATAGAATCTGCTATTACAAATCAAATTAAACACCTAGAAAACTCTAAAAAACAGGCTGTAAAAAATCTTTCAAAAATAGTTTTAACAAAAATTAAATATAAAATCAAAGCAAATAACCAAGAAACAAATATAAATCAATTAACAAAAAACAAATTTTTTTTAGATAAATTAACAGAAAATTTAAACCCATTTTTCTCTGTAATATTTAATAATGGATTTTACGAAATAGAGAAAAAATGTAAATATATGCCAGAAAATTTAATTAATATTTCCATAAATGAATTAATTAACGATATTAATCATATTTTTATAAAAATATCAAAAAGTAGACAAGATACTTTAACATCAAGATTAAATACTGCAAGTGATTATTTTAGCCCCCAAATAGCTATTGCACAAAATTACATGAATAACCTAGACTTAGGCAACATAGATAAAGGAAGCCATATGGAAATTTATCTTTGTAATGAGCTTAAAAAATTAGACTTTTTTGATGTAAGTTTAAAATTGCCGCGCGGTATTAATACTGAAAATTATTACTATGAAATCAAATTAAAATCTCAAAAATCAAAATTAAATGATATTCATTTCTTTTATTCAAGCGATAAAGAGATGGTAAATTTTTATATTGATAAATTTGATCCAATATTTAATAATTTATTGCAGAAAAATTTAAGAAAATTAATCCCTAAAAGAAAACAAGATATTCAGACTTACCATAACAATATAAACAATCAAAAAAATTATTCTTTTCAAAATTTTTTAAACTATACAATTTCATTATATAAAAATTATTTTTCCATTAAAGAAAAAAAATATTTAAATAAAAAAACTAGCCATGGATTTCTATTTTTCAATGACTTTAAACAATTAATAGGAGAAGGAAGTAAATTAAGGGCGGATAAAATAAAATATATAAAAGAAATGGTATATAATCTGGAATCTAATAAAAACTTAATGCCTAATGAAATGTTTAATATTGTTCAACAAGCTTATAAAAAAATAGAAATAAGCTCAAAAAAACATAAACTAATTAATATAGAGAGTTTATTTAAAACTACTTTAAACCATCATTTAAAAACAACTCTTGAAAATATTAACAAATTTAAATCAACAATGAATTCATAAAAATAGATTTAATGAGATACTTGTACTATAAAAAAGCGCCCTTGCAAAAAATTTGCAAGGGCGCTTTTTGAGCAAAGAAGCAAAAGAGATTCTTAACGCTTGGAGAATTGGAAACGAGCACGAGCAGAACGTAAACCATATTTTTTACGCTCTTTGATGCGCGCATCACGAGTAATAAGACTAGAAGCCTTAAGAATAGAACGGAATTCTGGGTTCATGTTAAGAAGCGCATGAGTAATACCATGACGGATTGCTCCCGCTTGACCAGAAAGACCACCACCAACAACAGTAACGCGGATATCAACCTTACCTAAAGTTTGAGTAAGATTTAAAGGTTGCTCAACAACCATGCGTGAAGTTGGACGCTTGAAATAATCTTCAAGAGTGCGGTGATTGATTGTGATAGCACCTTTGCCATCTCTTACCAAATAAACACGAGCGATAGATGTTTTACGTTTACCTACGCCAGATACATATTTAACTGCCATTTTAGGCTCCCTCATTTAAATCGCTTATTAGTTTTTAAGTGTACGCTCTGGTAATGCTTCCGGATTTTGAGCAGTATGTGGATGCTCAGCGCCAGCATATACTTTAAGGTGACGGTAGCACTCATTACCCAAACGATTGTGTGGAAGCATTCCCTTAACAGCTAGCTCTAATAAACGCTCTGGTTGAGAAGCGCGAATTTCAGCAGCAGTTTGGGTTTTAAGACCGCCAAAAAAGCCTGTGTGACGGTGGTAAAGCTTAGTAAGCTCTTTATTTGAAGAAAGAACTACTTTCTCAGCATTAATAACAATAACGTTATCACCCATGTCCATATGAGGCGTGAAAGTTGGCTTGTGCTTGCCGCGCAGAACATAAGCAATTTGAGTTGCTAAACGTCCAAGAGTTTTACCTTCAGCATCAACAATAAACCATTTCTTCTGAATTTCAGAAGCTTTGGCAGAATAAGTTTTCATATTAGATCTCCACAAAACAAAGACAGAATTTATTAATAAATTCTTGTAGTTATAATTCATTCTCTGCGAGTATGCCCTGTTTCAAACTTTTTTAGCTATATGGGGCGTTTCACAACGCAAGTAACTAAAATTATTCAAAAACATAACTACTTATGCCACACATCCCAAAAGGCGTGGAGTTCCTGTAGAAGCAGTGACACAACCTAGCATTCAGAGTAGAATATAGTTCAGTAGCATTAGCCACTTAACAATAGCATTACTCCTTGCGCAAAAATTTGCCGCAGTTGGTGCTTTATAACGGGAAGTTTAGTCGTGGTCAACAGTGAAAATTTAAATAACTCAATAAATCATTCAGTGAAAGTCTCGCCTTACCTTTCTTGCCTGAATTTCATTGTAAAAGCGTCATACAATCTTATAGATGGAGGCGAATCCCAATTTATTGATTTCATTCATGCAAAATCCATAAAACCAGATGATTCCAATTTAAATTTAATTAGAAAATTAATTGAAGAATTCGATTTTTCCTTAGGAGTTCCTTTAGCAAGACAATATTTAAGTTATTTATTATTTAAAGATTTTAATGAAACTTACATGGAATTAAATAAAGAAATTAAATCTATTTTAATTTTAAATGCTAAAAAAGGGATTAATACTATAAATCAAATACCTTCTTCTACTGTTAAATGCTCTCGAGCTTTAATATTATTAGAACAAATAGAAAAAGATATAAATATTGATATTAATTTAGACTATGTTTTTGCTGAAGTAGAAAAAATTGCGTTATCTAATTTATCTTTAAACAAAGAAAATTTATTTGCACCACTTACTTTCTGGCAAGAAGATTCTATTAAATTTGGCTTTTATTCACTATTGAATAAGCTAGAAGCTCTATCTAATTCTTATTTTTATTTTTTAAATCTTAAAGATGAAAACTTTAAACTAAACTTACTTTCAATAAAAGAATCTATTTTAGATAATGATATAAATGATATTTATAATAAATCTATTTTTTTATCTAAATTAGTTAATTTAATAATAAAAAATCAAGTCAATCACAAAAATGAAATTAATTTTGAAAATAAATATTATGAAAATCTACTTTTTATTGAAAGATTATCCTATCAATTATCAAGAAAAAATGAATCCATAGAAAATATTAAATATTTAAAAGATAAATTACATAATCACATGGAAAATAATATCTGCTTAAATGAACTAATTGATGAAGAAATACACAACATAAATAATTCAATATCTAAAGATAATATAACTAGAGCTCGTTTAGAAATGCGTCTAAATGATACAGAGTACCCATTAAGTGTTGCCTATAGAGAATATATTAAATCTGCGCTTCAATATCTTGAAGAGTAGAAGTGTCTTCATAAAATTTTATACCTTTTGTTAACTCTACTTCAGAAAACATGGCACTTTGAAACAAATTCACATGATTCGCTTTACAAAGCTCTAGAACAGCCATAATGACAACAATCAATTCATATCTAGATAAGCAGTCCATAATTAGAACTTTTAAGGTTACATTTTCAAGTTCTTCTAATTTCTTTTTAATCATTTCCATTTTTTGTTGAATAGTAATTTTTTGAGCACGAACAATGACCTTGGGTGTGGATTGATTTGAAAACTTTAACAAAACACGTTCCAAAGAAATAATTAAATCAAAAGGATTTCCCTTGATTGGGTGCTCAAATGCTGAGATTTCTTCATCCCTTCTTTTATACTCCCCAGAAGGAAATATATCCTGTGCCGTTGCATTTAGGGATTGTAAAACTTCAGAAGCCTTTTTTAAGGCTTCAAATTCCATTAATTGTTCAATCAACACCTTACGAGGATCTTCTTCAGAAACCTGATCTAAAGACTCTGGTTCTAAATGAGAGTTATTTTGCAAAACAGGGACTAATAAATTTGCTTTGATTTCAATCAGCTGGGCTGCCATTGCTAAATATTCACCAGCAGTTAAGAAGTCGAGTTCAGGTACCTGCCTTAAAAAACTAAGGTATTGTTCCGTTATAATAAAAATTGGGATATTAAAGATATTCAACTCCTGCGCTTTAATTAAGTGCAGAAGAAGATCCAAAGGACCATCAAAGTTTTCTAATCTAAGGTGCATTGATCTCTACCAGTTGTAAAACGATTTCATCCGAGCAATCATTTTGCTACTAAATGATCGTAATTGAGGATTAAACCTCTGTCGACGAAGGTGTAAAGTCTTTTGAGGCATAGTAAATTATTTTTGTCGCAATTTAGAGTTTTAGTTGCACGATAATATTGCAAGTTACATGAATGAGGTGAATTCATTGCAAAAATATAAATTATTTTTAATTGGTATTGGTTTTTTTTGGATTTTCTCTTGGTGTATTTTCGGAAGTATTTTAGGTGCTGAAGTAAAACTCTTAAACTCAACAGCGGTTACACCCTCAGAATTTATGATCTGGCAAAGAACATTGTTACGTTCAGCGCATGCTCATATGAATTCTATGGGTATTACAACGATTTTAATTGGATTATCAATTCCACACATTAAAAATATGATTTCAGAAAAAAAAATAAAAATGATTATTTTAACAAATTTAGTATCTATTCCTATTTTTGGTTTTGGAATTATTTTAGAAGCTTTTTTTCCTGATATCACAGGAAAAATTTCTCTTATATCTGCTATTTCTGCAATTGGAGGAATATTTTATATTTTAACAATGGCTATATGGTCTTCCTTATTTATATTTTCAGCTATGAAAAAAAATGGATAAAATGAATAATATAAAAGAACATATTACAGATAATACATTTGAAAGAATTATTTTTATTACCAGGCTCAGTGCAATTGGAGATGTAATAATCTCAAGCCATACTATTGTAAAATTAATAATAAATGGTTACTTTCCCGTATTTATAACTTCACATAGCACAAAAGACATAGCTCTTCGAATAAATGGACTACAAGCTTTTATTTGTCATCAAAAAGGAAAAAAAAATTTATATTATTTTAAAGGTAATGAAGTTAATGAAAAAAGTTTTTTAGAAAATATAAATAGTTTAAAAACATTAAAAAAACATTTATATGTTGATTTACAAAAAACATCCCGAAGTAAGAGAGCTTTAAAATTCATTTCAAATGAACTTAATATTAAATTTGAAAAAAAATATTTTATATCCAAAATGACTTTATATCGTATTTTATTAGTGATTTTATCTTATTTTTCTTTTAAACAGAAAGTAAAAGATAATAAATTAAAATTTAATAGAATTCATGAAATCCAAGAAAAACTTATTAAAAATATTATATTAAAAGATAAAAATTCATATGAAAAATTAAATAAAAACCACATTATTTTACAAAATAATAATTCTTTTTTTAACAATAAATTCGATTATATAGCCATATTTCCTGGAGCTAGTGGGTTTATAAAAACATGGCCTAAAGAAAAGTTTCGCGAATTGATTCAAAAAATAGTAAATCAAACAAATTACCATATTATTATTTGTGGATTGACAAACGAAATTTACCTTGGAGAATATTTAGATTATCCTCAACAAACTAGAATTATAAATTTAGTAAACAAAACAACATTAGATCAAACTTTGAATATTATTTCCAATTCAAAATATATTGTTACAAACGACTCCTTTGCTGCTCATGGGGCCGATGTCTTCAAAATTCCTGCAAGTGTATTATTTGGTGCAACCTCACCTTTATTTGGTTTTGTTCCAATTTATGAAAAAATATCTATTGAATATATGAATTTATCTTGCAGCCCTTGTTCTAGACATGGAAAAGGATTTTGCCGATTTAAAAATCTAAAATGTCTTCAAGATATTGATACTTTAAATATATTTAATCATATCTTAAATTTAAAAACAAAAAATTAGTCTAATTTGCATAATGCTTTTTTTATAGATACTGTACCTATTCTTGTAGGGGAAGTCTGGTGAAAATCCAGCGCTGTGCCGCAACGGTAATCATTATTTTTTTTTATGAAAGCCCGATTACCTACAAGAATTCACTCTCGAGCAAGGGGTTACTCATGGACAGATCTCAAGATTTTCAAGAAAATATTGATCAATCGGAAACACGAATGATTAAATGTGTTTTTCCAGAAACCACAAATCATTACAATACATTATTTGGAGGAACCGCATTAAATTGGATGGATGAAGTTGCTTTTATTACAGCAACAAGATTCTCTCGAAAAAAAATGGTTACGGTTTCTTTAGATAAAACTGATTTTCAAAAACCAATTCCAGCAGGGTCATTTGCCGATATTCACGGAATTGTAACTCATGTTGGTAATAAAAGTTTAAAAGTTCAAGTTCAAATTTTTATTGAACATATGTATACGAAAAAAAGAGAATTAGCTGTTAGTGGTACGTTTTCAATGGTAGCTATCAATGAAAATGGCAAAACAACCCAAGTAATTTAATTTTATTATTTTCCAAACTTTTAGCTATTCCACTTTTTTTATTTTAAAGATTGAATCAAAAGAAAAATATTAATATAATAATTTGAACTTATATTCTTGTATCTTAAAAATAAAGAAGCAAAAAATGAGTCATACTAAATATGAATTTATGTCTGAATTATATAAAAATATTCTTGAAAGTAAATATTGTCTAGAATTAACAGAGCCTAATAAAAATAAAGTATACAAAGAAAATTTTCAAGATGCTATTTATCGTGTTGCTCATGAAGTAAACAAATACGATAAAAATAAATTTGCTGAAATGAAACAAAAATCAATACAATTTATTTCAAATAAAGATTTTAGCCCAGCAGGTGGAATATGGAGAGCCGCAGGAAATCCAAGTTCTAAAGTATCTTTTGTAAATTGCACTACACAGGCCCCTGTTAAAGATTCTATCGAAAATATTTTTGGAGAATCATTAATGAATTGGAGCCGTATTGCTTCCTATGGACAAGGGAATGGAATTGATATTTCTGGATTAAGACCAAGAGGGGCTAAAACGAATAATTGTGCTAAGTATAGTACCGGTGCTGTTAGCTTTCTTATAAATTATGATGCTTCAATGCAAGTGATTGGTGCAGAAAATCGCCGAGGAGCAACTAAACCAGATATATGGATTTATCATCCTGACAGTGAAGAATTTATTTCATGTAAATCAGATATTACTAAACTAACTTCTCAAAATATATCCCTAAAAATTGACTCCCATTTTATGAATTGTGTAGAAAAAAATAAAAATATTGAATTAAAATGGAAACGATTAAATAATGAGGTTTTTGTAGGAGAAAAGTTATTTGATAATGACTCGTCAGGCCCAAATATAGAAATAACGAAACAAATAAATGCAAAAAATTTATTTCAAAAGATTGCTTATCAGGCTTGGAAAACTGGGGAACCTGGAATTGAATTTTGGGATAATAGTGAATATTGGTCAAATAGCAATTATCATCCTAATAAAAAATTTCATATTGTATCAACAAATGGATGTTCAGAACAAAAGTTAGATCCATTTAATACTTGTGTATTAGCATCTATAAATTTTTATAATATGCCTCTATATCATGAAAATTGGAAAGATTGGTTAGTAGAAAGAGTTTCATTTGGTATTCGTTTTTTAGATAATGTAATGCTTGCTGAGTATGAGGAAAAAAGATCTCCTCACCCCATTCAAAGACAAAAATTAAAAGAAATGACAAGAATAGGTTTAGGATTCACTGGATTATATGATTGGTTTATAAAAAATAAAATAATTTATGGATCAGAAAAAAGTATCGAAATAATAAAAATAATAATGAGTGTTTTTTCAGAATCCGCTTATCGAACATCAATTGAGTTAGGAAAAGAAAGAGGAAGTTTTACTGAATTTAAAAAAGAATGGTTCACACAAAGCCCATTTATCAAAAGACTTTGTGAATTAACAAATTTAAAATTAAATGATTTTGAATTCATGAGACATGTATGTTGTCTATCAGTTGCACCAACAGGAACACTTTCTATGGTTGTTGGAACAGGAGGGAATGGTTGCGAACCCTCTTTTTCTCCCTACTATGAACGAAAAGAAAGAGCAGTAACTGGTGAATACAGAACACATGTTATTTATGATAATTGTGTATTAAATGAGTTAAAAAGAAAAAAGTTAAAAGTTACAAAGAAAAATATTGATGAAATGATTCAATCCGAAGAGTGGGTTTTTGCAGCATGGAATAAAAATCCTAAAAAAAATATCAATCCAATAAATAAAATTAAATTAATGTCAGAATTGTATAAATATATTGATAGTGGAATTTCAGTTACTTATAACCTTCCTGAATCGGCTACAGTCAAAGATATTCTTGAAATATATTTTAAATCTTGGGAATATGAACTTAAATCTGTCACAGTTTACAGAGATAAAAGTAGAGAAGGCATTCTAAATCATATTTCAGATAATAATAAAAATAAATTAAGTAAACTTGTTTCTTTTAAAAGACCCCAAGAAGTTATATGTGACATTCATCAGACAAATGTATCAGGTCAAAAATGGATTGTACTTGTAGGATTAATTGATAATAGCCCCTATGAAGTATTTTGTGGTCTTCTTCATAAAAATTTTAATCCTTCTATTTATACAAAAGGAAAAATATTTAAAAATGAAAAAAGAAATTATTTTTTAGTTTTAAAAAATAAGGATAAAGAAATAAAATTAGATATAAAAAAATCATTTAAAAATGATGGATCAGAAAGCGCTATGACAAGGCTTGTCTCTTTAAATTTAAGACATCACGTAGATATTAGATTTATAGTACAACAGCTGGTAAAATCTGAAGGAGATATGACAACCTTTGCTAAAGCAATCAGTAGAGTTCTTAAAAAATATATAGAAGATGGAAGTAAATTACATGGTGAAAACTGCCCTAGCTGCCAAAAGGACTCTTTAATTCATCAATCTAATTGTATTGTTTGTAATGAATGTGGTTGGAGCCGCTGCTAATAATATTAATTATTTTTTGACATTAAGGATAAATTTTTCATCTTACTTAAAATTGTATCATTCTAAATTTTCCGATTATTAAAAAATACTAACAAACAACATCTAAAGGATAAAAATATTGTTTAAATATATTTTTGCCATAGTTCTGATACTTTTAAATTTTTATTCACATGCCGCAGAAAATAAGTGCACTAAATGTTATAAATCATGTATTAACAAACCAAATTATAACATTTTAGATTCCGAAGAAGTTATTAAGTTTTTAAAAGAAGGAAAAATATCTATTATTAAGGATCAAGATAATATTTTAAGCAACTCAGATAAGACTTCTTTAAAAAATAATTTATTTTATAAAGAAGGATCATATTATGTAAATCAAAATTTAAGATTTATTCTTATATGCAAATGCTGTGACCAATGCCTTAAAAAAGAATGTTAATTTTCATATTACATTGGATCAAAAGCAATATTTTCAAAAATTGGGATTTTTTCATCAGAAGATTTTCCTTGATAACACCAACTAGGGTTACTATTTTCTGAACATCTTAATTTGCCATTTAATTCATTTAAACTAATTAGATCTGCATTATATGAAAGATAATAGTAACCTAAATAACTTACTTTTAAATACTTATAATCATCATAGTCACTTGATTTTTGAAATTTTATTTTTAATTTAGTCATTTTTTGAAGAAGATCGTAATTTGATATCAATGGCTCATTATCTGCATCTTCCTCCATCAGTAATTCATTATTCTTGCAAATAAACCCCTTAGGCTCAAATACGACAATAGCGGCATTAGATTCATCTCCTTTTACCAAATAGTCATATCTATTTAACCACCATGTTGAGTAGGTCAAAAATTTATTTGAACTTTGAGCTTTTGAATTAAAGAATATTTTATAAGGTTTACAGAAAACAACTAATTTATTTGATTTGTCAAATACAGGATCTGTAATATAAGATGCATAAATATTAGAAATTGAAATAAAAGAAATTCCAATAAATATCTTTTTTGCAACTGAAACAGAATACTTAAACTTTTTCATAAGCACCAATTCTTTCAGACTAAAGATTTTACTCTTGTTACATTTAAACCATTTCTGTAACTAAAGTCTTTAAGCATTTTTTGTGCCATACCTTTCTCTTATAAAAGTAAATAAAAATAATTTTTATAAAGTGAATTTTACTAATGATGACAAAATAAAAAGCATTATTTATAAAAAAATATTATATACAACAAAAAAATTATTAATAATGAAATGTTTACGAGATATGCATTTAAAGAAAATATATATTATTAAAACATATTCATATTTTGTAAAAAAACTTAAACATAAATCATTATTTTTCTTCTTTTAAAAGAAGAAAAATAATGATTCAAAATTAGAACAATTCCTAGAGATGGAAAGAGAATAAGGCAGAAAAATAGACGAAAAAAAAAATCCCACTTCTATTGAAGTGGGATTTAAGATTAAAAGGCTGCGCAGAGCTACTCTCCCACACCTAAGGGTGCAGTACCATTGCCGCAGGCGGGCTTGACTTCGGAGTTCGGAATGGGAT